>JAEDOJ010000021.1 GCA_016302015.1 Oscillospiraceae bacterium
CAGTTGGCCTGCGCAGACCAGGGTCTCCTTGTTGGCAAGGGCGATGCGTTTTTTCTTCCGGATGGCCGCCAGCGTGGGCTGCAAGCCGATCATTCCCACCACCGCCGTGACCACGGTATCCGCTTTTTCGTACTCTGCGGCGGCGATCAGCCCTTCCATGCCGGAGAGAATACGGATATTCTCCCCGGAAAGGGCGTCTTTTAATTCCTTTGCCGCAGCCTCCGTGGCCATCACCGCCAGCTCCGGATGAAAACGGCGGCACTGCTCCGCCAGCCGCCGCACATTGGTGCCGGCAGTCAGGGCCACCACCTGAATTTCAGGCATTTGCTCCACAACCTCCAGAGTCTGACGGCCGATGGAGCCGGTACTGCCTAAAACGGATAAGTATTTTGTCATATTACTTCACCGCAAAAGGAATGAGAAGGATAAGAATTTCCGCAAGAGGGGCGCAGATCATGGTGCTGTCGAAGCGATCCAGAATCCCGCCGTGACCGGGGATCAGGTTGCCGTAATCCTTGATGCCCACCTGACGCTTGACCACCGACAGGGTCAGATCTCCCAGCATGGAGCCGAATGCGCCCAAAACGCCGTAGATGGCCGCATAGAAATAGTTGACCTGTGCAAAACCGAAGCACTTCCACAGAATCAGCGTATAGATCACCATGCCGATCACGTTTGCGATCACACCGCCGATGGCGCCCTCCACGGTTTTCTTTGGGCTGACCACAGGAGCCAGCTTGTGCTTGCCGAAGGCACGGCCCGCAAAGTACGCCCCGCTGTCTGCCACCATGGAGATCACAAAAGCCACCAGAATATAATACTTCCCGCTTTCCATGCTCCGCAGACGAACCAGCGCCCCAATGAGGAAGGGGTAGACAATGCCGCTGAACAGGGCAACGCACAGAGCGGAAAACTTCAGCTCCGTGTGGGCGGCCAGCAGCTCGCAGAACAGTGCGGAGCTGTAGACGAAAAGGCCGATCAGGGCGCAAAGCCACAGTGCCTGCTCAGAAAGGATGGCGCAGCCCTTCAGCCACGACCACAGCACCACCAGCGCGGCCATCACCGCCGTATAGGCCACAATTCTTTTATTTTTGAGAATTCCGGTACGCCAAAGCATCTCGTAGGCTCCCACCATGCAGGCCAGCGCAAACAGCACCGCTGTGCCGATGGGCGGCAGCAGCAAAACAATTGCCAGCAGCAGGGGCAGCCCCACGGCGGCAGCTAAAATTCTAACCAGCATTACTCCGCACCTCCAAAACGGCGATTTCGTTTGTTGTAGGAATCGATCGCCCTTTCCAATTCCTCCGGCCCGAACTCCGGCCAGAGCACGTCAGTAAAATAATATTCCGCATAGGCGGACTGCCATAACAGGAAATTGGAAGTTCTCAGCTCCCCGCCGGGACGGATGACCAGCTCCGGGTCCGGCACGCCGGCGGAATACATCAGGTGGGAGAAGGCTTCCTCCGTCAGCTCCTCCGGCTTGCACCTTCCTTCCACGCAGGCTTGGGCAAACTTCTGAGCGCTGCGGATAATCTCCGCTCTGCCGCCGTAGTTCAGGCAAAAATTCACCTGAACGCCCTCATATTTTTTGGATCGCTCCACGGCAATTCCGGCTTCCTCCCGCAATTCCGGGGACAGCTTTGACAGGTCACCGAAAAAGCAGAATCTGACCTGATTCTTGTCCATATCCCGGATCGCTTCCCGGAGATATTTTTCCAGCAAATCCATAATGGAGCTGACCTCTTCCTGGGAACGTTTCCAATTTTCCGTAGAAAAAGCGTACACCGTCAAATATTTCAAGCCAATGGATTTGGCATAATTCGCAATGGTGCGAAACGCCTCGGCGCCAACCTTGTGTCCGGCGCTGCGGGGCAGTCCCCGGCGCTTCGCCCATCTGCCGTTGCCGTCCATGACAATGGCAATATGGGTGGGAATCCGCCGCTGGGGTTCCACGGTTTTTTTCTTTGTAAAAAGGCCCATAGCTGCCTCCAAAACTTCAAAATCAGCAG
This sequence comes from Oscillospiraceae bacterium, assembly GCA_016302015.1. The sequence goes on from JAEDOJ010000021.1 coordinate 2,010, forward strand.
GCAGCAGTATGCTGCCTGCTCAGACTGAGTAACAATATTACAGCTCCATGAGCTCCTTTTCCTTGACATTGCAGGCTTCGTCGATCTTCTTGATGTATTTGTCCGTCAGATCCTGCAGATCCTTCTCCGCCTTCTTCTGATCGTCCTCCGTGATCTCGGAGTCCTTCTTCAGCTTCTTGATATAGTCCATGGCGTCACGGCGGATGTTGCGGATGGCAACCTTGCCGTCCTCGCCGTACTTGCGAACCTGCTTCGCCAGCTCCTTACGACGCTCCTCCGTGAGCTGGGGGAAGACCAGACGGATGATTCTGCCGTCATTCTGGGGGTTGATGCCCAGGTCGGAGACCTGAATCGCCTTCTCGATCTTCTTCAGCAGGCTGCCGTCCCAGGGCTGAATCACCAGCGTGCGGGCGTCGGGAGAAGAGATGGTGCTGACCTGACCGATGGGCGTGTCAACGCCGTAATACTCCACGGAAATCCGATCCAGCACCTTTGCATTGGCACGGCCCGCACGGATCGCACCGAAGTCCTCCTGCAGAATCTCCAGCGTCTTGTCCATTTTCCGATTGAATTCCTTGAAATCTACTGACATGTTATTTGTCCTCCTTAACTACTGTTCCGATTTTTTCACCCATCACCACACGCAGGATATTCTCCGGGTCCTTCAGCGCAAAGAGAATGATGGGAATATGGTTGTCCATGGAAAGGGATGTGGCTGTGGAATCCATGACCATCAGGTGCTTTGCCAGCACCTCTTCATAGGTGATTTCGTCAAACTTGACCGCATCGGGGTTCTTTACGGGATCGTCGGAATACACGCCGTCCACGTTCTTCGCCAGCAAAATGGCGTCCGCATTGATTTCCGCTGCCCGAAGCACCGCTCCGGTATCCGTGGAAAAGAAGGGATTGCCGGTGCCGCAGCCAAAGATGACCACACGGTTCTTCTCCAGATGACGGATGGCCTTGCCCCGGATATAGGGCTCGGCAATGCGGCTCATCTCAATGGCAGTCTGGACACGAACCTCCACGCCCCGCTGCTCCAGACAGTCCGCAACCGCCAGACAGTTGATCACCGTGGCCAGCATGCCCATATGATCCGCACGGGTGCGCTCCATCCGGTCGCCGCCGTCCTTGATGCCTCTCCAGAAATTTCCGCCGCCCACAACAATGCCAACCTGCACGCCGGCTTCGACGCAGCGCTTGACCACGTCGCAGACATTGCCGATGACGTCAAAATCCAGTCCTCTGTGGGCATCACCTGCCAATGCCTCGCCGCTGATCTTCAGAAGAACCCGGCGATATTTCGGCTCGCTCATGGAAAACCACTCCTTCGTTTGATTGTGTCTGGCTCTATTCTATAATAATTCCGGGAGATTCGCAAGAAAAATTTCTCTTTTCCAAAAATGTTTTCACTTTGTTTGGAAATTTTCAGCGAATTGTACGGAATGACCGTTGCAGATTTGGGAAATCTGTTATATAATGGTCAGGACATTGATCTGAGAGGATGAAAACTATGGAAGAAGAACGGATCCGTCCGGAAACTAAAAATTTTATTGAAGCCTTTGTGGAGGAGGACATCTCCAAGGGCGGTCAGTTTGAAGGTATGCAGGTGCATACCCGTTTCCCGCCGGAGCCCAACGGCTACCTTCACATCGGTCACTGCAAGGCCCTGTGCATTGATTTCGGCACTGCGGAAAAATTCGGCGGCATCTGCAACCTCCGCATGGACGACACCAATCCCGCCAAGGAGGATACCGAATATGTGGAGGCCATCCAGAATGATATTCACTGGCTTGGCTTCGATTGGGGTGACCGCTTCTTTTACGGCTCCGACTACTTTGAGAAGGATTATGAATACGCGGTTGAGCTGATCAAAAAGGGGCTGGCCTACGTCTGCGACCTGACCGCCGAGCAGTTCAGCCAGTATCGGGGCGATATCGGCAAGCCCGCCGTCTCCCCCTACCGCGACCGGAGCATTGAGGAAAATCTGGAGCTCTTTGAGCGGATGAAAAACGGCGAATTCCCCGACGGCTCCAAGACCCTCCGGGCGAAGATCGACCTGGCCTCCGGCAACTTTAATATGCGGGATCCTGTGATTTACCGGATTCGCCGTCTGAACCACCACCGTCAGGGCACAAAGTGGTGCATCTATCCCATGTATGACTTCGCCCACCCCATTCAGGACGCTTTGGAGGGCATTACCCACTCCCTCTGTTCTCTGGAATTTGAGGCCCACCGTCCCCTGTATGACTGGGTGGTGAGCAATGTTTCCATTCCCTGCCACAAGCCCCGCCAGATTGAGTTTGCCCGGCTGGGCATTGACCACACCGTTATGTCCAAGCGGAAGCTCCGCCAGTTGGTGGAAACCGGCCGGGTCAGCGGCTGGGACGATCCCCGGATGCCCACCCTCTGCGGTCTGCGCCGCCGCGGCTATACCTCCCATGCCATTCGGGATTTCTGCGAGCGCATCGGCGTGGCAAAATCCGCCAGCATGGTAGAATATGCTCTTTTGGAGCACTGCCTGAGAGAAGACCTGAATGATACCGCTGAGCGTACCATGGCAGTCCTTCGTCCCGTTAAACTGATTATTACCAACTATCCGGAGGGTCAGTCAGAGACCTTTGAGGTGGAGAACAACCCCATCCATCCGGAGCAGGGCACCCATACCATCACCTTCAGTCGGGAGCTCTGGATTGAGGAGGAGGACTTCCTGGAGGCTCCCATTCCCAAGTACAAGCGGATGTATCCCGGCAACGAGGTTCGTCTGAAGGGCGCCTATCTGGTCACCGCCACCGGCTGCAGGAAGGACGAAAACGGCAAGGTGGTGGAGGTCTACGCAGAGTATGATCCCGAATCCCGGGGCGGCAATCCTGCCGACGGCCGGAAGGTCAAGGGTGCGACCATCCATTGGGTGGACGCCGCCACCGCCGTGGACGCAGAGGTTCGTCTGTATGAAAATCTCTTCTCCGATCCCCAGCCCGACGGCCCGGACAAGGACTTCCTGGAGTGCATGAACCCTGACTCCCTCACCGTGCTGCAGGGCTGCAAGGTGGAAGCCGCTCTGGTGGAGGAGGCCAGGAAATTTGACGCGGAGGGCGAAGGCCGTCACGCCAGAACCGCTCCCTCCTATCAGTTCATGCGGGTGGGATATTTCTGCATGGACAGCAAGGACTGCTCCGCAGACCATCTGGTGTTCAACCGCAGCGTGTTGCTGAAGGACAGCTTCAAGCCCGCAAAATAATTGCATAAAACGGCTGCAGCTCAAAAGCTGCAGCCGTTCAGACTGTCAAAAAAGTCCGGAATCGCCAAAATTGATATAATTTTTTCAGCGATTTCTTCTTTTGGATTTCTGTGAATACACAGGAAAATTTCCGAACTTTTTCAAATGTACTTCTCTTGCTTCGCAAGAATTTTGGCTTTCATCGCAACTCCCGGTCTACCGTACCTTTGTACGCCGACGACCGGGAGTTGCTCGACTTCCGAACTTTTTTGCAGTCTGTCAGCGTGTCGAAAAGGGTTTTTCGACACGCTGAGGGCGTCGATCCGTGGGGATCGACGCCCTAAAACTTATCGAATATAATTGGTTCGGATGGGTGTTTCCCACAGGGGAGCGGGAACGCCGGCGGCCTTTCCCGCTTCAATGCATTTTAACAGCCATGCCATGTTTTCTCCCAAGGTCCGCATGGTCTGCATCCCTTCCTCGTCCTGCAGAACCTCCTCCGGCGTGTTGCCATGCACCTGATTCCAGTACTGAGAGGTCACAATGGGCATGGAATTGATGCCGAAATATTTGTGCAGACGATCATAGGAGGCGGAGGCGCCGCCCCGGCGGCAGGATACCACAGCCCCGCCGGGCTTGCCCTTGAGCTTGCCGCCGCTGAAATAGAACAGGCGATCCAAAAACGAGGTACACTGTCCGCTGGGGCCGGAATAATACACAGGAGAGCCGATAATCATGGCGTCGAACTCCTCCAGACGGGCGGCCAGAGCGTTGACGCCGTCGTCAAAGATGCATTTTCCCAGCTCCCGGCATTTGCCGCAGGCGATGCAGCCGGAAACGGGCCTGGTGCCCACATGGACGATCTCCGTGTCAATACCATTCTTTTGCAGGGTTTTCTCTACCTCCCGCAGCGCGGTGTAGGTACAGCCCTGTGCATGGGGACTGCCGTTAAACAACAAAACTTTCATATGGTTTCCTCCTTACCTTCTCCGGATATCCTCGCCTACAAACTGTACCAGTCGATAGGTGCCAAGAATTCTGGAGGCAATCTGGGGCTTATAACGGGCCTCAATCTGGTCGTCGGTGAGGTTGGTGGAAATAATCGTTGCCCGCTGCTCCATCATACGGCTGTTGATCAGGGTATACAGGGCGGACAAGGTAAACTGCGTTGTCATTTCCGTACCCAGATCGTCCATGATCAGCAGATCACAGTTGAAGTATTTTCGATTGTATTCCCGCTGATCCTCCGGGGCAGACCCGAATTTTTCCGCTTCAAAGTCAGAAAAAATCCTGTTTGCGGTCTCATAAACTACACTGTAGCCCCGGTCGGCAACCACCCGGGCAATGCAGCCGGAAAGAAAGGTCTTTCCCAAACCGGTGGCTCCCGTAAAAAGCAGGTTGCCGGAGGCTTCGTTAAAATTCTGGGCGTAACGGCGGCAGGTGTTCAGGTTGGACTGCATCACCTTCCGGGGGGAGACCCCAAGGTCGGGACTGTACTCGTCGGAGTAGTAATCCAGACGAAAGCCGTCAAAGGAGCCTTTGCAGCCGCCCAACAGGGAGGTCAATTCCTTCCGCTGCTCCTGACGGCACAGCTCCCGGAGACAGGTGCACATATGGGAGCCCTCGTACCCGCTGCCCCCGCATTTGGCGCAGACCGGAGTATCGTCCAGAAAGCCCTCTTCAAATTCCCCGGCATCCAGAATCCATTCCCGCTCCAACTGCAGGGAGCGGTTTTTCTCCCGAATTTCCGTAAGCACCTTCCCGGAGTCCTCTCCACGGCGGAAGGCATTGGCAACCAACTGCGCCATGGTCAGCCGCAGCTCCCGGTCAATTTCTGCCAGCCGGGGATACCGCTGATACGCAAGCTGCTTGTGGGCTTCGATTTCCCGTTCCCGCTCCGCCTTGGCCTGCTCCAGCCGGGCTCTGGCTCTGCGGAGGACTTCTTCACTGTAGGCCATTTTCTTCCTCCAGTCCTTCCGCCAGAGCCTGCTGAACCGCACGCCGGGCAAGAGGACTTAGTTGATCGTGGTGTCTTTGAATGCCGTCGGTGGACTTTGCCGCCTTTGCAGGCAGACTGTCCCCTCTGGAAATCTCCTCCGGGGTGTGGAGATTCTTTTCATTCCAACTCTTTAAAATGGAGTTCATGTACGCCCATTTCAGCCCGCCGGTGTTCAGGCAGGTGCGCTCATAGGCCATCTGAATGGCTTCGTTGGAGAACCCCATGGAAATCCAACCGGAAAGATACTGCTCCTCCCCGGAGGTCAGCCGCCGCTGATCAATCTGCAGCATCAGGCGAAGCTGCTGAATCCGGTCATGAACCTTCAACCGGGTCTGCACGTGATAGCAGGCGGCTTCCAGATTGTCGATGCCCTCATCGGCCCAGCGATAGGCTTCCCGTTCGATATTCCGCATGGAAGGGGGACGGACGCCCCGGCGGCGGCTCCGCTCCACGCAATAGGACAGCAGAATCCCGATGACCTCCGTGGGAAGACGGAGATAGTCCATAAAGGAGAGCAGGGTTTTCAGCTCCTCGGTGGAAAGGGTGCGTCCCAGACGGCGCTGGGCTTCTCCCACCAGCTTGGAAAACTCTCCCCGGTGATCCTGCAGCGCCTGACGCAGATCGTCGTCGGTGTATGCGGGCTTCTCCGGGAGGAGCGGCTGCTTCACAGAGGTCTCCCACAAGCCAAGCTGCTTTAAGCAGTCCGTGGCGGAGACCATTTGGGAGACGGAAAAATGCAGGCTGTCCAGAGCGGTCTCAATGGGCAGGTCAGCCTTACGGTACAGGTACAGCGCCACCGCGTCGGTGCAGCCGCAGGACAGCAGCTTCCGCACCTCTTCGCTTGTCAATGAAATCCCTTGCATTCCTCTCTCTCCCCTCTGCCTGAAGTCGCAGCAGGAGTATTATAACATAGGAAGAACAGGGGAGCAAGCGGATTGCCGTGACGAAAAACGGAGAAAAACAGCGGGTAATTTTGTAGGGGAACTATATCTTGTGGAAGGGCGATTTCTAAAGCACAAAGCCCCCGTTGACCCCCAAATTCTGACCGGTGACAAAGTCCGCCTGAGCCAGATAGACAAGGGCCCGGGCCACATCTTCAGGGGCGCCGTTGCGCCCCAGGGGGGTTTCCTCCGCCAGCTCTGCCAGCGTGTCTTCGCCCACGCAGCGGGTCATATCCGTGAGAATGACCCCGGGAGAAACGCAGTTGACCCGGATGCCGGAGGGGCCTAACTCCTTTGCCAGAGCCTTGGTCAGGGCGATGACGGCGCCCTTGGTCGCGGAATAGGCCGCCTCGCAGGAGGCGCCCGTCTGCCCCCACATGGAGGCCAGATTTAAAATACAGCCCTCCTGTTTTTGCAGCATGGCGGGAAGGACTGCGTTCACGCAGTGATAAATGCCCTTCACGTTGACGGCAAAGAGCCGATCCCACTCCTCCGGGCTGATCTGGGAGATCAGGCCGTAGTGGGCAAGACCGGCATTGTTGATCAGAATATCCACAGGGGGGATGGAGGCGATGGCCCTGGCTACGGCGTCTCCGTCGGCCACATCGCAGGCCAGAGCAGCGGCCCCGGTGGCTGCACAGACGGCTTCTGCGGCGGCTTTGCTGCTGTGGTAGAAAAATGTCACCGGATAGCCCGCTTTGGCAAAGGCTTCTACGGCGGCTCTGCCGATGCCCCGGCTGCCTCCTGTAATCAAAACGTGTTTCATCGGAAACTCTCCTTGTGAAAAACGCCCCTCCGCAGAGGGGCGTATGGTCAGCGTCTTCTGGATTTGGTCTTATGCTCGTACTGCCGGCTTCCGGCAATCTTGCTGTCGGAGTCGGACATGAACTGCTTCAGCTTCTCCTCAAAGGTCAGGGGCGCCTTGGGAGCGGAAGCTCTGAACTGCTCCGGACGGGATCTGGCAGGACGGGACTGGACCGGCTCCTGCGCCCGCTTCATGGACAGACCGATTTTGCCGCTTTCGTCGATGGAAAGCACCCGCACCTGTACCGTTTGTCCTTCCGTCAGGTGGTCGTGAATGTCGTTGACAAAGCGGTTCGAGACCTCAGAGATGTGCACCATGCCGGTGCGGTTTTCCGGCAGCTCAATAAATGCGCCGAATTTCGTGATTGTTTTTACCTTGCCTTCAAGCAATGCGCCTACAGTAAGCTCCAAGCTGTATGTTCCTCCGTTTTATTTGCTCTTATCAATGAAGATCAGCTCCCCATCGGCCACCAGATGCAGCCGCTCCCGTGCAATTTTCATGACGGCTTCGTCCGTATCCATGGCGTCGATGTTGTGCTGGATTTCCAGGTTTTCCTGCTGCAGGGCATCCGCCTCAGCGGCCAGCTTCCGGGCCTGCGCCTGCAAAGCGCTGATTTTAGGCTGAAGACTGACCAGGGTGATCATTGCGTAGACCATGACTGCCAAAATGATCAGCTTGGTAATGAGTGACGATTTTCGCAGGCTCATCCAGATCCTCCTTCGTTCCGTGATGCCGCAGCTTTCTTTTACGTTGTTCTTTCATTGTACCCGATTTTTTCCCGTTTGAAAAGATGTTTTTTGCAAATTTTTGGAGTTTTTTCAGGAATCTGCGGAAAATTCCCCCAAGAAAACGAAGGGGAAGGGTGAGAATCCTCCAGAAAAGGTCGAAAAATCGGGAAAACGGCCGGCTAAGGGTGAAAAAGTAGGCAATCATCCCCAGTCCGGTGCCGGCCAGCATGAAAATTCGGTATTCTCCGTTGCCCACATAGAGGGCAAAAAGCAGATTGCCCAGCAGGAAGGTCAGGGCGAACCAGAGATCCAGCAGATGGCGGAGCCATGGAAGATTCCGCCCCAGCCCCCGCAAAAAATCAAAGTGGATGCCGTAGGCAAGGCCAAGGACAGCAGACAGAAGAAATTGACTGCTTTGCAGGCCGAGGGACTGCTCCATCAGCCAAAAAGACGACGGAAGAGACCGCCGGATTTCTGGGGCTGGGCATAGGTCAGGGAACTGACGCCTCCCGTGACTGCCACCTGACCGCCGTCAATGGACAGGGTCTGCAGATGAAGCCCTTCCCCCCGGATGATCAGCACCCCCTGAGAGGTGTGAAGAATCACGGTGTTTTCATCAAAGCTCTCCACCTCCTGCACACCGTTGACGGAGAGCTTTTTCCGGTTTTCCAGCCGAAGCTCATGGGGTATTTCGTGATTGGTTTCATTGGCCATGGGGCATCCCTCCGTATGATATATACGGGGAGGACAGGGAAAATATTACTGAACTTCAGAGGGATCGTACATTTTTGCATCCAGCACGTCAGACAGCTCCACAAGTCCGTGGTGGAAGCTGCCGCAGTAGTCGTAGTGAACCATACGGCTGTGCAGGCTCTGGACGCAGCGCTCCAGAGACAGGGAGAAAACGGCCTCGGTGCCCTGACCTGCCGGGTTGGAGCCCACCATCAGACTGCCGCCGTGAAGCCGGGCGATCTCCCGCACCATGGGCAGACCCAGACCGAGACCCCAGCGGGAATCACCGGCCCGGGGCTGGGAGAAGCGGTCAAACAGGGAGGCTGCCACCTCCGAGGAGATCCCCTCGCCGTCGTCGGTCACCGTGATGAAGGCGGTCTGCTTTTGCTTCTTCAGACCGATGCGGATGGAGCCGCCTCGGGGCGTATAGCCCACCGCATTGGACAGCAGATTATATAAGGCTCGCTCCAGCAGCATGGGATCAACGTCTGCGGGAATGGGAGCCGGGGGAGCTTCGTATTCCAGAGTAATGCCCACGGATTCCACCAGCGGCGTGGCCTGGGCTGTGAAATCTTTCAGCAGGCGATCCAACTCAACGGGAGTCTTGTGGGCTTCCTTGCGGTGGAGCAGAAGCTGACCGCCGTCCGACATCTGCCCGCAAAGACGAATAAAGCGGTAGACGGACTGATTCAACTGCTTCACGGCGTCGCTGTCTCCCTCGCTGAGCTGATCGAAGAGGGCGTCGGCGGCGTTTACCAGGGCGTGGAGCGGCTTTCGCAGGGAGGAAGAGGCGTTTAAAATGGCATTTGCTCCATCCTGGAGGGCTGCGGGGCGCTTTGTGGCGACAAATAATTCATATGCTCCCGCCACCCGCACCGTGGCGTCGTAGAAGCAGCCATCCAGAATCAGAGAGATGTTTAGGGTGCCGGTACGGTTCCAAAGAGAGTAGAGCGCACCGTCATTTTCCAGCAGGTCATATAAGGGCGCACCCCCCACCAGAAGCGGGGCGGCGGCGCTGTTGCGCCAGATTACAACCTCCTCCTGAACCAGAAAAGACGGCTGAGAAAACAGATCCAGTACCTGCTTGAGCTGCTCGTCCATTGATTTTCCACCTCCTGCAATAGTTTCTGAAAAATTTTTCTCCTCACTCATGGAAATGAGCGGGCGGAAAATGTCATATTTTGTCTGTTAGTATCATACTTGATTTTCTTTGGAAACGCAAGTCCGCAAACAAAAAGATTTCCGCAAGTTGCGGTTGTGGAAGCAACAGAAATGTGTTATAATATGAGTTCAAATATGCAACCAACAGCGGAGGCACATCATGCGAGATACGATTTTAGTGCGGGGAGCCAGAGAGAACAATTTAAAGAGCGTGAATGTGGAAATTCCACGGAATTCCCTGTGCGTTTTTACCGGCCTGTCCGGGTCGGGCAAGTCGTCCCTTGCCTTCGACACCATCTATGCCGAAGGCCGCAGACGGTACGTTGAGTCCCTGTCTGCCTATGTTCGTCAGTTTTTGGGGCAAATGGACAAGCCGGACGTGGACTTGATCGAGGGACTTTCCCCCGCAATTTCCATCGACCAGAAAACCACCTCCCGGAATCCCCGCTCCACCGTGGGCACGGTGACGGAGATCTATGACTATCTTCGTCTGCTCTGGGCAAGGGTGGGCACGCCCCATTGCCCCAAGTGCGGCAGGGAAATCCGCCGCCAGACCATTGACCAGATCGTGGACAAGGTGCTGTGTATGCCGCCAAATTCCCGGTTTCAGGTTTTGTCCCCGGTGATCCGTGGGAAAAAGGGCGAGCATCTCAAGGTTCTTGAGGACGCCAGAAAAAGCGGCTTCTCCCGGGTTCGTGTGGACGGCAGCATCTATGATCTCACCGAGGAAATCAAGCTGGACAAGAACAAAAAGCATAATATCGAGCTGGTGGTTGACCGTCTGGTGCTTCGGGGGGATATTACCCGCCGCCTGACGGACAGCGTGGAGACGGCGCTTTCCCACGGGGACGGCCTTGTGATCATTCACCAGCCGGAGACGGAGGAGGAGACCCTGTTCTCCCGGAACTATGCCTGTGATGACTGCGGCGTCTCCATGCCGGAGCTGTCTCCCAGACTGTTTTCCTTTAACAATCCCATGGGCGCCTGCCCGGAATGCGGCGGTCTTGGCTTCCGCATGGTGGCTGACCGGGAACTGATCATTCCCGACCCCTCTCTGTCGATTTTTGACGGCGGCATTCAGGCCAGCGGCTGGTCGAACATCAAAAACGATTCCATTGCCCGAATGTACTTTGAAGCCATTGCCTTAAAATGCCGCTTCGACCTGCATACGCCCATTCAGGATTTGCCGGAAAGCGCCATGGAGGTGGTGCTCTACGGCACCAAGGGTGAAAAATTACAGTTGCACTATGAGCGGGGCAACGGCAGGGGAACGCTGGAGCAGGCCTTCGAGGGGGTCATCCCCAATATTGAACGGCGCATTCGGGAGACCCAGTCCGACGCCGTTCGGAAGGAACTGGAGGAGTGTATGTCCAGTTCCCCCTGCCCCCGGTGTCATGGGGACAGACTCTCCGACATTGCCAGAGCCGTTACCGTGGGCGGGATGCCCCTGGCACGGTTTTGCGACCTGCCGGTGAGAAAAGCTCTGCAATTTCTGGACGAACTGAAGCTGGAGGGAGCGCAGGCTGTGATTGCGGATCAGATTCTCCGGGAGATCCGTGCCCGTTTGGGCTTCCTCATGAGCGTGGGACTGCAATATCTGACCCTGTCTCGGAGCGCGGGCACCCTGTCCGGCGGCGAGGCGCAGAGAATCCGTCTGGCAACGCAGATCGGTTCCTCCCTTATGGGGGTGCTGTATATTCTGGACGAGCCCAGCATCGGCCTGCACCAGCGGGACAACGACAAGCTGCTGGACACGCTACGGCATCTGCGGGATTTGGGCAATACGCTGATCGTGGTGGAGCATGACGAGGATACCATGCGGGCCGCGGATTATCTTGTGGATGTAGGCCCCGGCGCCGGGATTCACGGGGGAGAAATTGTAGCGGAGGGAACGCTGGAGACGATCATGAACACCCCCGGCAGCATTACCGGCCAATATCTTTCCGGGGCGAGAAAAATTGAGGTACCCGCCCGGCGCAGACCGGGAAACGGGAAATATCTGGAGGTTTACGGCTGCGAGGAGAACAACCTGAACAACATCGACGTGTCCATTCCTCTGGGAACTCTGACCTGCGTCACCGGGGTGTCCGGCTCCGGAAAATCCTCTCTGGTGAATGATATTATCGCGAAGAAGCTCTGCGGCGCGCTGAACCGGGCGAGAGTCCGTCCGGGAAAGCACGCCAAAATGGAGGGGACGGAACATCTGGATAAGGTCATTGTCATCGACCAAAGCCCCATCGGCCGATCTCCCCGTTCCAATCCCGCCACCTATACCGGCGTGTTCTCCGACATCCGTG
>JAEDOJ010000203.1 GCA_016302015.1 Oscillospiraceae bacterium
ATTGAACTCACCGCCAAAGGTCTCCCAGCCCTCTGCCTGCTCGTTGCGAGCCAGAATGTGGCAGTAGGTGTCGGCAGTGGACTTGACCCAGATTTTCACCACATAGTCGGCCTTGGTGACCTTCATGCCGGGCAGCTTCAGCTGCACATCGCCGTCGCCGTTGCCGGGGTTGGCAATCTCAAAGACATAGGCACCCTGCTTCAGCTCTGCGGCAGCAGAAGCACTCTCACCGATTCCGGCGACCCAGCCTTTGGCATCGGCAGTGGGGGTTGCATCGAAATCAAAGGTCAGGTATTCCACCTGTTCCCCAGTCTGCTTGGCAACGGTCAGCGTGGCATAAGCCTGGGTGGTCAAACCTGCCTTATCGGTAACGCTGTAGGTCAGCTCATAGCTGCCGGCGGTGGCAGGGGTGGTCTTGCCGTTCTTGAAATCCAGATTCGGCATGGCTTCCACGGTGATCTTGGCGCTGATGTCGCCGTCTTCTTCATCGGATGCGGTGACACCTGCGAAGGCATCAAATTCCGTGCCCGCTTCGGTGAACAAATCCTGGACACCATGGATAACAGGGGCGGTATTTTCTTTCTTGGCGCCGCAGGCTGCCAGAGAAGCAGCCAGGGCACAGATCAGCAGAATCGAAATCAGTTTTTTCATGTTCTCTCTCCTGTTTAATTCGCATAGCGGTCATAGGCAGCCTGATAGACCGCCTGGATGCCGCCGATGTTGCACTTGCCGTTCAAATCCTTCTGGAAAGCTTCCCAGGCTTCATCGGAGACACCGCCCTTCAGCAGCCAGCCAATCAGGTTGGTGCGGACATAGTCGTTGAGGTTTGTCTCGTAGTTGGAAAGGGTATTCAGCTCTTCTAGGGTAAACTGCAGGGTGGGGCAGGGCTTTACATTCTCGGGGATGTAGGGCTTGACGAAGCTGCGCAGCCGCTCCAGCCGCAGCTGGGCACGGGGCTCCATATTCACCACGTTGTTCCAGGCATAGTCGGACAGGTAAATGATGCCCAAAGGAGCATTCTGCAGCCGCAGCTCATCGGAGGTCACGCCCTCGGGCAGAGGCTTCTGCACCAGCATTCCCTTTTCGTCGGTGGCTTCCTCGTAGACGATGCCCACGGGACCGTAGTTGATCTGGGCGGAAACCATGGGGTCGTAGTAGCGATCCAGGTAGGATAGCAGCACCTGGAAGTTCTTGCAGCTGGAGAACACAATGACTTCACCGGTGCCCACCTCGGGGTTGTTGGAAACACAAACAGTCTGGTCGCCGTTGGGGCCGACGATGGGGGCGCAGACGATGTAGTTCTCGGGATTGCTGACCACGGTTTCGCTCTCCCACCAGTAGAAGGCACCATAGGTCTCGTTGCCCTTGCCATTGGCCAGGAAGTTGTCCTGAGAGATTTCAAAGGAGACTTTATCGATCAGACCCTCGGTGACCCAATTCGCCAGGAAATTGGTGGCTTCCTTGAAGCGCTCGTCGGTGATGGTGTAGGTGACCTTGCCATCCACAATGACTCTGTGCTCCAGATTGTCATTCAAACCAAACATGCCGTACAGGTCGCACTGGTTACCCTGCCAGTTGTTGTAGACAAAGCTCAGGGGGCGCTCGTCGTCGGTCTTGCCGTTGCCGTTCATGTCGTTGTCTTTGAAGTAGCGCAGCAGGTCTTCCATCTGCTGGGCGGTCAAGCTGATGCCGTCCACCAGATCGGCTTCCGTCAGACCGGAAACGGCACCGGCTTTGATGGCTTCCGCCGCCCAGTTTTTGTTCAGGAACAGAATGTTGGGGTTGGCCAGCAGACCCATCTCCTCCACCCGGGGCAGGGAGTAAATCTTGCCGTCCTCGGAGTTCACCAGCTGGGCCTTGATGTCGGGACGCTCTTCCAGGATCTTGGCGAAGTTGGGCATATATTCCAGATAATCGCTGATGGGAACCAGCACATTGCGCTTGGCGTACTTGATGATTTCACCGGCGCTCATACCGGCATGGTAGATGGCATCGGGACGGTTATCCGCATTGCCGAAAATCAGGTTCTTCTGCTGGGAGTAGACGGATTCGGACACATTCTCCCAGTTCACCGTGACGTTGGTGGCGGTGAACAGGTCCTGCATGATTTTCATGTCGTTGTAGTCCAGCGCGGAGGCGTTCTTGGAGGAGTAGATGCGGAAGGACAGTTCCTCGGCACCCTTCTCATTGAGAATAGGGGCATTGGGGTCGGTCCACTGGAAGCCGTAGTCGGCAACCAGACTGTCCACACTGGAGGCTGCTGCCTTGTCGTCGGTCTTTGCGTCGGAACCGCAGGCAGTCAGAGAAAGCATCGTTGCAAAAATCAGAAGAAGCGCGATATACTTTTTCATATTGTCATTCTCCTTATTAAATTGCCATGCGCTTTTTCACCGCACTACAATGCATGAAAGCGCTGGCGCATGGGAATTTTTATGCATCAGCGGCGGTTGCCCCGCGAGGGGCGAGCCGCTGGCATTTGTAATACATATTTCTGTGAATGCGAAGCTTTCACAGCAAATTAGCCCTTCAGGGAGCCAATCATGACGCCCTGAGCGAAATACTTCTGCACGAAGGGGTACAGGCACAGAACGGGAACGCTGGAAACAATCACGGAAACATATTTCAGCTGATTGGCCAGACGGTACTGTTCCAGAATGGTCTCGCCACTGCCGCCCACGGTGCTCTCGGAGGCAATCAGAATTTCCTTCAGCACCAGCTGCAGAGGATACATGCTTTCATCCTGGAGGAAGATCATGGCGTTGAAGTAGCTGTTCCACTGCCCTACCGCATAGTAGAGCGCCATCACCGCCAGAACCGCCTTGGAAAGGGGGATGACCACAGAGAAGAAGGTGGTGAAGGCTCCGGCACCGTCGATTTTCGCTGCTTCGATCAGTCCGTCGGGAATGCTGGATTCAAAGAAGGTCTTGCACATGAACAGATTCCACACGGAGAGGATGGAGGGCAGCACGATGGCCCAGATGCTGTTGATGAGCTTCAGGCTGCTCATGACGTTGTAGAAGGGAATCAGGCCGCC
>JAEDOJ010000204.1 GCA_016302015.1 Oscillospiraceae bacterium
GCTGAATATCCTCTTTGAGGACATGACCCGCCTGCTGGAGGTGACCAAGCCGGATGCGGTGGCGGTGGAGGAGCTGTTCTGGGGGCATAATATTACCACGGGCATTGGGGTTTCCCACGGCCGGGGCGTGATTCTCCTGTCCATCGAACGGGCGGGCGTCCCTCTGTATGAATATACGCCAATGCAGGTCAAACAGGCCGTGGTAGGCTATGGCAAGGCGGAAAAACGTCAGGTGATGGACATGACCAGACGACTGCTGAAAATGGAAAAAACCGCCCGTCCCGATGACGCCGCCGACGCCATTGCCATCGCTCTGTGCCACGCGCGAAGCGCAACCAGTCTGCTTTATCAAAGAGGTTAGGATATGTTTTACTATTTAAATGGCGAAATCACCCTGATGGAAGGAAATCTGGCGGTGGTAGACTGCGGCGGTGTGGGCTATGCCTGCCACACCACCTCCTATACCCTGTCCAAGCTGAAAATCGGCCAGCGGGCAAAGCTGTATACCTATTGCAATATCCGGGAGGATGCCTTTGACATTTACGGCTTTTGCAGCAGGGAAGAGCTGCGGTGCTTTGAACTGCTTCTGGGGGTTACCGGCGTAGGGCCCAAGGCGGCCATTGCCATTTTGTCGGCATCCTCTCCCGAGCGGTTTACCCTTGCCATTATGACCATGGATGAGAAGGCGTTGACAGCGGCTCAGGGCGTGGGGAAAAAGCTGGCGCAGCGGATCATTCTGGAATTAAAGGATAAGCTGGGCGGCGTCACAGAGGTGGACTTTTCCGGCGGCGGGGCGGCTGTCCCGGTCAGCGGGAGCAATTTGGCTCTTGCACAGTCCGCTCTGGCGGAACTGGGCTACTCTCAGGCCGAAATCGCCGGTGCCTTGAAGGGTCTGAAGACCGAGGGCATGACCACAGAAGATATTATTCGCCAGTGCCTCCGGGCGATGGTAATGAGGTGACGGCATGAGCATTGATTTTTCTCAGGATTTTGAAGCGCCAATTGTGACCACGAACTTTACGGCCTGCGACGAGGGAGAGGTCTCTCTTCGTCCCAGACATCTTTACGAATACAACGGACAGGAGAAGGTGAAGGAAAACCTTTCCGTCTATATCGAGGCGGCAAAAAGACGGAACGAGCCTTTGGATCATGTCCTGCTCTACGGCCCTCCCGGCTTGGGTAAAACCACCCTGGCCGGAGTCATTGCCAATGAGATGGGGGTAAATATTCGAATCACCTCCGGCCCCGCCATTGAAAAGGCGGGGGATCTGGCGGCTCTGCTGACCAATCTGTCGGAAGGGGACGTGCTGTTTATCGACGAAATCCATCGTCTGAACACAGCGGTGGAGGAAATCCTCTATCCCGCCATGGAGGACTTTGCCATTGATATCATTGTAGGCAAAGGCCCCTCCGCCAATTCCATCCGGTTGGATCTGCCCAAATTCACCCTGATCGGCGCAACCACCCGGGCAGGTCAGCTTTCCGCGCCTTTGCGGGATCGCTTTGGCGTCAGCTTCCGCCTTGAGCTGTATACGCCGGAGGAGCTGTGCCGCATTATCACCCGATCCGCCAATCTCATGGGGATGGAAATTGACCCCGCCGGCGGTCTGGAACTGGCCTCCAGAAGCCGGGGCACGCCCAGAATTGCCAACCGTATGCTGCGCCGTGTCCGGGATTTTGCCCAGATCTATTATGACGGCGTGATTACCAGGGAAGCGGTGGATCATGCCCTGAGCAGGCTGGAGGTGGATCAGTTGGGTCTGGACTCCACCGACCGCCGTATGCTAAGTGCGATCATCCAGTATTACCACGGCGGCCCTGTGGGACTGGAAACTCTGGCTGCCACCATAGGGGAGGAAGCGGTGACGCTGGAGGACGTGTATGAGCCGTATCTCATGCAGATTGGCTTCCTGACCCGCACGCCCAGAGGGCGCTGCGTGACCCAACTGGCCTACGATCATCTGCACCTGAAGAATGAAGCCGGAGAGCAACTGACATTTTGAACGAAAATGGGTGGCGATTACGGTGTATTTTTCACAAAAAGTTTTTAAGAATGGATTTTAATTCATAAACTATTGACAAAATCAACCGTTGTGATATAATAATTATTGTTCCTAAGAGGCGTATACGGCAATCGCCGTTCGCTATATTAACCCTGTGTATAACCACAACAGAATTGATGGAAATAGCGTCAGGGCAAATCAACTTATCAAGAGAGGTAAACCAAAATGTACGAAGACAAGACTTTAGTTTGCAAAGAATGTGGCGCCGAGTTCGTGTTCACCGCCGGTGAGCAGGAGTTCTATGCTGAGAGAGGATTCCAGAATGAGCCCCAGCGCTGCAAGGCTTGCCGTGACGCTCGCAAGAATGCTGCCCGTAGCCCCAGAGAGTATTTCACCGCTGTCTGTGCGAACTGCGGCGGCGAGGCTCGTGTTCCCTTTGAGCCCAAGACTGACCGTCCTGTATACTGCAGCGAGTGCTTCGCAAAGATGCGGGAGAACGGCTGATTCACGTAACGAAAACGGCACCTTCGGGTGCCGTTTTTTTCGTTCTTTGGCGGGGATTTTGTCGGAACGACGGGAATACCTCCTGCATAGCCTGAAAGGGGGAAGCCCCGAAGGAGGTAATTGAATTGGATTACAGAAAACAGTCCATGGTGCAGGAGCGGAACAGGGAGATGAACACGGAGAACCGTAACGGGAAATACGGCAGGCTGCCCGCCATGGCGCCTCTGGCAAATCCCTATGTACCGTTTCAGGAGGAAAAACCGCCAACCTATACGGCAAAAAACGGTACCGTCCGAGGCACCTTGTTCCCGGGTCTCGACTTACCCTTCATGGGTATGGTAAACGAAAAGAACCTGCCCGAAACTCCCATACACGAGCTACAGGAGCTGTGTTTTGCCCTGGTGGAGCTGGGAGAATATCTGGACACGCATCCGGAGGATCGGGAAGTCTTTGATCTGTTCCGGTCATATGCAGAGCTGTATGAAAAAGGGAAGAAGG
>JAEDOJ010000205.1 GCA_016302015.1 Oscillospiraceae bacterium
CTGAAATTGCGGGAATACTTTGTGTATTTCCCAATTTCAGAACTGCACGGATGGGGCAAAAGATTCGCTGTTCAGCCGCAGACCATTTATTCAGAGGTTCCCTAAGCTCTTGGCTCCCCCCTGGAGGAGCTGCCGAGCTTGCGAGGCTGAGGGGGTGTCGTCCGTTGGATGGTATCAGGTATCGATTATCACCCATAGTGCTGCTTCGAACGGTAGGGCACCCCCTCAGTCAGCCCGTTCGGGCTGACAGCTCCCCCAGAGGGGGAGCCAAGTTCCAGCCAGTACGCCCCCCCGGTTGACGGGACGTTCGGAACGGCACATAGGCCGTTCCCTACGGAAAAACAAGGATTATTTCACCGCAAGAACGATAACAGCACCGGCTGCCTTGCAAGAGGCGGCCGGTGCTGATGCAGATGAATCGCGGTGCGCCAAAAAGGGGCAAGGCGGCTTGTTTGGAGGTTCCCTACGTTCTTCTCTTTGTCTTTCTGCGTTTGTTGCCGTTGTAATCGAAGGTATACATGGCCAGGGAATTGATGGAGAAAATGGCAATAAGGGTCAGGACGCCCTCCCAGAGGAGGCTCTTCACTGCCAGCCAGACCATATCCATGGGAGCCCGGCCGGAGAGGGTAAGGCAGATCATCAGCATCAAAATGGTGAGCAGCAGCCCCAGGCCGCCAAAGACCAGACCGGCCACCTTCTGGGTGTGCCGCCAGGCGGACACGCTGCCCATGCCGAAGGTGGTGCGGTAGCCGAAATAATAGTTGGCCTCCTTGGGGGCGAAGAGCAGATAGGCAAGGCCCATCAGCAGCATCATAACCGGGGCCGCCAGGATGGCGATGGAACACAGGAGCTGAACCTTCCCCACAATGGTGTCGATGCTGGGAAGGAGCGCCGCCGGGTCAAAGCCATCCATGAATTCCTTGATGGATTTGATGTCAAAGGCAGCCTCTGTGGCTGCGGTGGAAGTCAAAAACATTATTTTTCCTCCAGATATTTGCTGATTTCCCTCATAAAGCTGCTGGCATCCTGGAACCGGTGGTAGATGGAGGCGAAGCGGATATAGGCCACCTCGTCCACGGGCTTGAGCCGCTCCATCACCATTTCGCCCAGCCGGTCGGTGGTGATCTCCCGCTCCAGGTTGTTCTGAATGGTCTGTTCGATCTCGGTGGCGATGCGTTCCAGATCGGTCACATCCACCTTCCGCTTGTCGAAGGCACGGATCATGCTGTTGATGATTTTGTTCCGATCGAAGTTCTGACGGGATCCATTGCGCTTGACCACGATAATGGGCAGGGTCTCCACGATCTCATAGGTGGTGAAGCGGCGCAGACAGCCCATACATTCCCGGCGGCGGCGGATGCTCAGTCCGTCGTCGGAATGGCGGGAGTCTACAACCTTGCTTTCCTGCTCTCCGCAAAAGGGACATTTCATGGTCGGTCACACTCTTTTCATCGAATTAACCTTCATTATATCAGATGCCGGTCAAACTGTCCAGCTTTTTTTCAATCCAATGGGCCCTGCGGCGGTTTTCCCTTGCATTTTTGCCGGTTTTGGAGTAAAATGTGGAAAGTGCACCGGGACTGCGCGCCCGGGCCGCGGGATACAGGGAAACCGGAAAGGAAATTCTATGAAAAAATCATCTCTCATGTCCATTTGGGGCATTTTCTTTATTATCTGTGCCGGACTTGGTTTTATACCCGAGCCGGAGGGCGCTGTCCGGATTTTCCTGACAGCGATTTCCGTGCTGTTTTTTGTTCCTCCGGCAATTTTGCTTTTTGACGCGCTTTCCGCCGGGGATCGGGCCATGGTGCGGCTGATTCGCCGCCTCTGCGCCGCCTCCCTGGGGGTGACGATGGTGCTGCTGATCCTGAATTTCCTCACCTTCTCCGCCAGCGACTGGGTGGGGACCGCGCTGCATGTGCTGCTGGTCATCTGCTCCGCCCCCATGTTTTGCAGCAATTACTGGGTGCTGTCCCTGTTCCTCTGGGCGGCGCTGCTGGTGGCCTCCCTGCAAAAGAGAAAGGAGAAGGCGTGATGTTTTTTGGCTTCGCCCTCTTTGCCGCTGCCATTGCGGCGGCGGATCAGCTGACCAAATACCTGGTGGTTCAGAATATTCCCCTGTATGAGAAGGTGTCCCTGCTTCCCGGGGTGCTGGGATTGACCCATGTGCGCAATCAGGGAGCGGCCTTTTCCTCCTTTCAGGGGATGCAGTGGCTCTTTGCCCTGATTTTTGCCGGGTTCACCCTGGCGATCCTCTATGAATATTTCAAAAAGCCCATGCCCTTCACCCGGCTGGAGCGCTGGTGCATCGCCGCCATCTACGGCGGCGGCCTGGGAAACATGATCGACCGGGTGCGCCAGGGCTATGTGGTGGATATGATCCAGACCCAGTTTATGGACTTCCCGGTGTTCAATGTGGCGGACTGCTTTATCACCTGCGGCTGTGTCGCCCTGATGATCAGCCTGTGTCTGTTTCACAGGGACTTCTGGAAGGATGATAAAAAATGCAGCTGATCGCGGATCGTTCCGGGGAACGGCTGGACGCATTTCTGGCAAGAAGTGCTGAGGGGCTCAGCCGCAGCGCCGCCCAGCGCTGCATTGAAGAGGGCCTGGTAAAGCGCAACGGCAAGCCCGCAAAAAAGAATGACCGTCTGGAACCGGGAGACGTGATTTCCTACACCCTTCCCGAGGTGAAGGAGGTTCCCATCGCCCCGGCCGAGATTCCATTGGATATTGTGTATGAGGACGAGGATCTTCTGGTCATCAACAAGCCCAAGGGACTGGTGGTGCACCCCGCCCCCGGCCACAGTGACGATACCCTGGTCAATGGCCTGCTGTACGCCTTGGGCGACCGGCTCAGCGGCATCAACGGGGAGAAGCGCCCCGGCATCGTCCACCGCATCGACAAGGATACCTCCGGCCTTTTGGCGGTGGCGAAGAATGACTTCGCCCATACCATGCTGGCAAGCCAGCTG
>JAEDOJ010000022.1 GCA_016302015.1 Oscillospiraceae bacterium
TATGGCTCTGTCCGCCTCTGCCCATATGAAGGAGGGGGAGTCCTATCGGGTTGTTCTGGATCTGAAGCCCGGACTGGATGAAAAGAAATTGGACGCCCGTTTTTTGCGGGACTTTGAAAAATACGCCAACCGTTCCATGGAAAACGCTCTGGCAGACCTGTTTCCCCACTCGCTGATTCCGGTGCTGCTCCACCGCTGCGGGATTGACCCCGCCATGCAGGCCAACGCCCTGACCAGAGGGCAGAGAAGGTCGCTGTTAGACCAGACCAAGGCCTTTGAGCTTCCTATTTCCGGGCTTCGGCCTGTGGAGGAAGCCATCATCACCCGGGGCGGGGTGAGTGTGAAGGAAATCGATCCCAGAACCATGGAGTCCAAGCTGGTAAAGGGGCTGTATTTTGCCGGAGAAATTCTGGATTGCGATGGCTATACCGGGGGCTTTAATTTGCAGATCGCCTGGTCTACGGCCTATGCGGCGGCAAAAGCCTGCGGGGAGTTTTCCCAGGGGAATTGACAAAATTCCTGAAATCCATTATAATATCGGATTGTTGACAAAAGATTAGATTTTGGAGTTTCAATATGGAAAATCGCGTATATTCCGTGGCCATCGACGGCCCTGCCGGTGCGGGAAAAAGCACCATTGCCCGCCGTGTGGCTGCTGCTCTGAACTTTGTATATGTGGATACCGGCGCCATCTACCGCACCGTTGGCTATGCTGTTTTTACCCGGGGCATTGATCCGGATCAGCCGGAGGCGGTTGGGGAGCTTCTGCCGGAGCTGACCCTGAAGCTGTCTTGGCCGGAGGATGGAATTCAGCATATGATCCTCAACGGCGAAGACGTGACGGCGCAGATTCGTCTGCCGGAAATTTCCACCTACGCCTCCCGCTGCGCCGCCATTCCTGCGGTGCGCCAGTTCCTGCTGGAAACCCAACGGGAGGTGGCGAAGACCCACTGCGTGATTATGGACGGCAGAGATATCGGAACGGTGGTTTTGCCCCATGCGGATGCGAAAATCTATCTGTGGGCCTCCCCGGAGGTTCGAGCCAGACGGCGCTGGCTGGAATTGCAGGCGCAGAACCGCAGCGACACTTATGAAGAAGTGTTACACGATATGAAAGAGCGGGATTACCGGGATATGCACCGGGAGGTTGCCCCGCTTCGCCCCGCTGAGGATTCCCTCAGCGTTGACACCTCCGACCTCACGCTGGAGGAGAGTGTGCAGGCGGTGATGAATGCTGTGAGAGGGAGACTCGGCCTATGAAAATGTTTTCCGTGAGAGCCTACCGGTTCCTTAGAATTGCTTTTCAGATTCCCATGCGGATTGCCCATCCCATCATCAAGGTCAGCGGCCGGGAAAACATTCCCGACGGCCCGGTGATTCTGTGCGCCAACCACAGCGCCTTTACCGACCCCTTCTGGGTCATTATCATGGCAAAGCTGCCCTGTCTGCCCAGAACCATGATGAAAAAGGAACTGCTGGAGGTTCCCGTGGTTCGCTGGTGGACGCAGAAGCTGGGCGGCTTCCCGGTGGATCGGGAGGGCGCTGACGTGAATGCGGTGAAAACGGCGTTGAAAACCCTGCGGGACGGGGAAAAGCTGATTGTCTTCCCGGAGGGCACCCGAGTCCGCAAGAACAAGAAGTCTGAGCCCCACAACGGCCCGGTGATGATTGCAAACCGCACCGGCGCCCCTCTGATGCCTGTGTTTCTGTCCATGCATAAGCAGCGTTTCTTCAGCAAGGTGAAGGTGGTTTACGGCGAGCCTTACTACCCGGAGTTTTCCTCCAAACGGCCCTCTCAGGAGGAAATGAATGCGGTTGCCGCTGATCTGATGCGGCGGTGCTATGCCCTGGGGGAAGAAAAATGAACATACGGGTCGCCAAAACCGCGGGCTTCTGCTACGGTGTCAGCCGTGCAGTGGGACTGGTAGAAAAGGCTATCGCCGAGGGCAAGCCTACCGTCACCTTCGGCCCCATTGCCCACAACCGCCATCTGGTGAAGCGCTTTGAGGAGCTGGGCGTGAAAGAGGTGAATGCTCTGGAGGAAATCCCGGAGGGAGCCACGGTAATTATCCGCTCCCACGGCGTTACCAGAGCCATCTATGAGGCCCTTCAGGCCAAAAACGTGGAGGTCATCGACGCAACCTGCCCCTCGGTCAAGCGAATTCATTCTCTGGTGTCCGCTGCGGAGGAGCAGGGTAGACAGGCCATCATCATCGGCACGCCCACCCACCCGGAGGTAACGGCTATTGCGGGCTGGTGCAACCATCCGCTGGTGTTTGCCAATGGAGAAGAGCTGGAAAAGTGGCTGCTGGAGGTTCCGGAACGGAAGAATTTACCGGTCACACTGGTTTCTCAGACCACCAGCACGCAATTTTTATGGGATTTGTGCAAGAAAATCGTAAAAAAACTATGTACAAATGGAGAAATATTTGATACAATATGCAAAGCAACCGAAAATCGCCAGAGGGAAGCGGCAGAATTGGCGGCTTCCTGCGACGCAATGATCGTCGTCGGCGATGCGAAAAGCTCCAATACCGGACGGCTGGCACATATTTGCGGTGAGCACTGTGCCAATGTGGCGCTGATCGACAACGCGGCGGATTTGGATTTGCCGTCCTATGAGCGTTTTTCTAATATCGGCATCACAGCAGGGGCATCGACGCCTGCGTGGATTATAAAGGAGGTCAATGAGACTATGAGCGAAATTTCTAATGTTGATGTTGTTGCAGAGGAGAGCTTTGAGGCGATGCTCGAAAACTCCATCAAGACTTTAAATACAGGAGATAAGGTTTTTGGCACCGTAACCGCTATCGGTTCCACCGAAGTCCAGATCGATCTGGGCACCAAGCATGCCGGCTACATCCCGTATGACGAAGTCAGCGCAGATCCCAGCGTAAAGCCCGAGGACGTTCTGAAGGTTGGCGACGAGATCGAAGTATTCGTGGTTCGTGTGAACGACCAGGAAGGCACCGCACAGTTGTCCCGCAAGAAGCTGGAAGGCATGAAGGTTTGGGACGATGTGGAGAAGGCCTGCGAGGAGAAGACTGCCGTGGAAGGCGTCATCACCGAAGAGAACAAGGGCGGCGTTGTCGCTAACGTGAAGGGCGTTCGGGTATTCATCCCCGCTTCCCAGACCGGCGTTGCCAAGGGCGGCGATCTGTCCTCCCTGAAGGGTCAGACCGTGAAGATGAAGATCACCGAGTTCAACCGTGCCCGCCGCAGAGTGGTTGGCTCCATCCGTGCCGTGAACGGCGAAGCCCGCAAGGCCGCCATGGAGAAGATCTGGAGCGAGATCGAGGTCGGCAAGAAGTACACCGGCACCGTGAAGTCCCTGACCAGCTACGGCGCGTTTGTGGACATCGGCGGCGTGGACGGCATGGTTCACATTTCCGAGCTGTCCTGGGGCCGGATCAAGACTCCCGACGAGGTTGTCAAGGTTGGCGATACCATTGACGTATTCGTGATCA
The DNA here is from genome assembly GCA_016302015.1 of Oscillospiraceae bacterium. Next base: position 3,468 of record JAEDOJ010000022.1, read on the forward strand.
AGTTCGACGCCGAAAAGAAGAAGATCTCTCTGGGCTACAAGACTCCCGAGATGAATCCCTGGAATCAGTTCTGCGCCAAGTATTCCGTGGGCGATTCCGCCATGGTTAAGATCGTGAAGATCGTGGATTTCGGCGCATTTGCCGAGATTCTCCCCGGCGTGGACGGCCTGATCCATATTTCTCAGGTTGCCGATCACCGCATTGATAAGGTTGCCGACGCTCTGTCCGAGGGTCAGGAAGTGGAAGCAAAGATCATCGATGTGGACGCAGACCGGAAGCGTATCTCCCTGTCCATCCGTGCTCTGCTGGAGCCGGCTGCAGAGGAAGCCGCTGAGGAAGCTGCCGAATAATTTTAGCCTGTTTTAAAGAGCTGCCGGAAACGGCAGCTCTTTTTGAAACAGAAAGTTGACAAATGTAAAATAGCGCTGTATAATCATACCATCTTATTTTAAGGAGTGCTATCATGAAGAGACGAATTTTGAGCGTTGTGCTGGTGGTCGTCCTGGTGTGCGGCCTGGCGGCGCCTGCGGCTTATGCGCAGGAACCGGAGCCTCCCAGAATCACCGCCGATATGCTGCAAAACAGCAAGGCTGAGAGAGGCACAAAGCACAATGTTGCCGTACCCTCCATGCTGATGAAGGATCTTGCGGGGGTGGCGAACGAATCCATGACCCTGATGGCAGACGCCATATACTTAGGCTATGACTGGCAGCTTGCGTGGATTCTTGTGTTCAAAGGAACCATCAGCAATCTGTCGGAAGAGCCGGTCTTCTCCGGCTGCATGAACTATGATCCTACCTGCGATGGGGTACAGATCATAAAAATGAGATGGACTCCCACCAAAACCGGCAGCTATGTGATGGTTACCGCTACGACGGACTATGACAACAATTTGTATCTGGATTCCATTAATTCCACGGCGTTCAATGTGGGAACCACGGCAAGACATTTGAACTCCTTCGGTGTGAAGCAGATGGACGCCAACTCGGAAACTCGGGTGGAGGGGAATAAAATCTTCATCAAACCCGGCGCCACGTTCTGGGGTGGATTGGATCTGAATCCCTACAACACCACCGACGACCGTGAAATGTCATACGATCTTCAAGGCGATTGCGTTGAGTCGCTGATTGGCGGCGGTGACTTCCAAATCTACGGTGCCCAGCCCGGTGTGGCAACGCTCTCTTTTGGAGTGGGTTATAATTGCTCTCTGACCTGCGAGATTGAGGTCTGCACCAGCCTCTGGGGGCATGTGATGCAGGAAACCAGACAGGAGCCCACCTGCACCCAGCCCGGCTATCTGTTCCATTCCTGCGTGAACTGCGGTTATATCTACCGGGACGAGCTTCCTGCCAAGGGGCACAAATGGGTTCTGACCGAAACCCTGACCGCTCCCACGGTGGAGGAGCAGGGGCTGGGCCGGTACGCCTGCTCCCGCTGCGGCGAGACAAAGGAAGAAGTTCTGCCCAGCCTGACTGAGACCTTTAACGCGTTCACTGACATTCCTGAGAATGCCTGGTACTATTCCGCCACCCAGTATGCGGTGTATAACGGCCTGTTCAATGGCGCCAGCGCCACCACCTTCGAGCCGGAATCCACCATGACCAGAGCCATGCTGGTGACGGTGCTTTGGAGATATGAGGGCAAGCCTGCCGCAGGCGCACCGGACTTCGCTGACGTTCCCGCAGGGCAGTGGTATGCGGAAGCGGTGGCTTGGGCATCCGGGAACGGCATTGTCAACGGCGTAGGGCACAACAAATTTGAGCCGGATTCCACCATCACCAGAGAGCAGATGGCGGCAATTCTCTACCGCTACGCAAAAATGCGTGAGGTGGACACCACAGCCAAGGGCGACTTCGCCGCGTTTGTGGATGCAGACAAGGTCAGCACCTATGCGGCTGAGGCTTTGCAGTGGTGCGTAGGCGAGGGCATCATCACCGGAAATTCTTCCGCAGGCAAGCTGTACCTCCAGCCTCAGAATGAGGCCAACCGGGCACAGGTCGCCGCAATCCTGATGCGCTTTATTGAGAATGTTATGAAATAAACACATATGACAGGGAACCCCCGGTTTTGCTCTGGCAAAACCGGGGGTTTCTCTTATGCCTGTGCGGCTCTGTATTCCAGATATTCATCGTAGGTTCCCAGACGGTCGCAGATGGTGCCGTCGGTACGGAATTCGATGATCCGGTTGGCTACGGACTGGAGCAGCTCATGGTCGTGGGAGGCGAAAAGCACGTTGCCGGGGAAGGCGATCATGCCCTTGTTCACCGCCTGAATGGATTCCATGTCCAGATGGTTGGTAGGCTGATCCAGCAAAATCACATTGGCACCGGAGAGCATCATTTTCGACAGCATACACCGTACCTTCTCCCCGCCGGAGAGCACGTTCACCGGCTTGAAGACATCTTCGCCGGAGAAGAGCATACGCCCCAAAAAGCCACGAAGGTAGACATCGTCCTTCTTGGCGGAGAACTGACGGAGCCAGTCCACAAGGGAGTCGGTACAGCCTTCAAAATAGGCGGTGTTGTCCTTGGGGAAGTAGCTTTGAGAGGTGGAAACGCCCCACTTGACGGTGCCCTCATCCGGCTCCATTTCCCCCATCAAAATTTTGAACATAACGGTCTGCGCCAGCTCATTTTCACCCACAAAGGCGATTTTGTCGTTTTTGTTCACAATAAAGGAGACCTTGTCCAGCAGCTTCACCCCGTCCACGGTTTTGGAAACCTCCGTGACAAAAAGGATGTCCTTACCCACCTCCCGCTCTCTGGTAAACCCAACAAAGGGATACCGCCGGGAGGACATGGGGATTTCCTCAATGCTCAGCTTGTCCAGCAGCCGCCGGCGGGCGGTGGCCTGCTTGCTCTTGGCCTTGTTGGCGGAGAAACGGGAGATAAACTCCTGCAATTCCGCAATTTTTTCCTCGTTCCGCTTGTTCTTGTTGCGAATCAGGGTCTGCACAAGCTGGCTGGACTCGTACCAGAAGTCGTAGTTGCCCACATACATCTTGATTTTGCCGTAGTCAATATCCACAATGTGGGTGCAGACCGTATTCAGGAAATGACGGTCGTGGCTGACCACGATGACGGTACCCTTGTCCTCATAGTCCAACAGGAAATTTTCCAGCCAGTTGATGGATTCAATATCCAGATTGTTGGTGGGCTCGTCCAGAAGGATGATGTCGGGATCACCGAACAGCGCCTGGGCCAGCAGAACCTTCACCTTTAACCGGCCGTCCACCTCCGCCATCAGGTCATAGTGCAGGTCCACGGGAATGCCCAGACCCTGCAAAATCCGGCTGGCGTCGGATTCCGCCTCCCAGCCGTTCATTTCCGCAAACTCAATCTCCAGCTCGGAGGCCAGCATGCCGTCCTCATCGGAAAAATCCGGCTTGGCGTAGAGGGCGTCCTTCTGCTTCATGATGTCGTAAAGACGCTTGTTGCCCATGATCACCGTATCCATGACGGTATAGGCGTCGTACTCAAACTGATTCTGCTTCAAAACAGACATCCGCAGGCCGGGCTTGATGGAAATGTCGCCCTTGGTGGACTCCAATTCCCCGGACAGCAGCTTCAAAAACGTAGATTTTCCCGCACCGTTGGCGCCGATGACGCCGTAACAGTTTCCGGCGGTAAATTGCAGATCCACATGCTGGAACAAAAAGGTTCCTCCAAACTGCAACGCAAGATCATTCACTGTAATCATTTCGCTCACCTCAAACTTAGTGTATCACAGGTTGGCGCAGAAATAAAGTATGAATTATTTGTAACGCCCCTTGCATTTTTGAAAATATGCGTTATAATAGCTTTAGCACTCGTTGAACGAGAGTGCCAAAACAACAAAGGAAGATGATTTTCATGGCGAAAAAGCAGTTTAAAGCAGAGTCCAAACGTCTGCTGGATCTGATGATTAACTCAATCTATACACATAAGGAAATTTTCCTGCGGGAATTGATCTCCAACGCCTCCGACGCCATTGATAAGCTGGCGTATCTGGCTCTGACCGACGATTCCGTGGGTCTGAGCCGGGGAGACTTTGCCATCCGCATTACTCCCGACAAGGAAGCGGGCACCCTGACCATCTCCGACAACGGCATTGGTATGACCAGAGAGGAAATGGAAGAAAATCTGGGAACCATTGCCCACAGCGGCTCTCTGCGCTTTAAGTCCGAGATGGAAAAGCAGGAGGATATTGATATCATCGGCCAGTTCGGCGTGGGCTTCTATTCCGCCTTTATGGTTGCGGATAAGGTAACCGTCACCTCCAAACGCTATGGGGAAGAACAGGGCTGGAGATGGGAATCCACCGGTGCGGACGGCTATACCATTACCGAATGCGACAAGGAGACCCCGGGCACGGAAATCGTCCTGACCCTGAAGCCGGACGGAGAAGAGGAGAAGTACAGCGACTATCTGGGCGAGTACCGCATCCGCAGTCTGGTTCGCAAGTATTCCGATTATATCCGCTATCCTGTAAAGATGGAGGTGGAGGAAAGCAGACCGGTTGAGGGCACAGAGGATTCCGACGAGCCGAAGTACGAAAAGGTCAAGGTGGACGCCACGCTGAACTCCATGGTTCCTCTGTGGCAGAAGAATAAGAAGGACGTGACCACGGAGGAGTACGAGACCTTCTACCGGGAAAAGTTCTATGACTATGAGGCTCCCGCCGGGGTGATTCATGTCAGCGTGGAGGGCAGCGTCACCTATAAGGCGCTGCTGTATATCCCCTCCAAGGCGCCCTATGATTTCTATACCAAGGATTATAAATCCGGCCTGCAGCTTTATTCCTCCGGGGTCATGATTATGGATCACTGCGAGGACCTGCTCCCTGACCACTTCCGCTTCGTCCGGGGCGTTGTGGACACCCAGGATTTGAGCCTGAACATCAGCCGTGAAATGCTGCAGCATACCAGAGAGTTGAAGACCATTGCCGCCAATCTGGAAAAGAAGATCAAGGCAGAGCTGCTGAAGCTCCAGGAGAATGAGCCGGAGAAGTACGGAAAGTTCTATGCGTCCTTTGGTAAGCAGTTGAAATACGGTCTGGTTTCCGACTACGGGATGCACAAGGAAATGCTGCAGGATCTGGTGGAGTTCTATTCCGACAAGGAAGGAAAGCAGATTCCCCTGAAGGCTTACTGTGAGGCTATGCCTGAATCCCAGAAGCATATCTATTATGCCACCGGAAACACCGCCGAACAGCTTTCCAGACTGCCCCAGACAAAAATGCTTCGTGACCGGGGCTTTGACGTGCTGCTGATGACGGAGCAGGTGGATGAGTTCATTCCCCAGACTCTGAACAAGTACAACGACCATGAGTTTAAGAATATCCTCACCGACGATCTGGAGCTTGCCACCGAGGAAGAGAAAAAGGCCGCGGAGGAAAAGGCGGTTGCCTTCAAGGACTGCGTGGACTTTATCAAGGAGGCTCTGGGAGAAAAGGTGACAGAGGTTCGTGTGTCCTCCGATCTGGGAGACCATGCGGTGACCATGGTTCCCGACGGCGGCATGAGCTTTGAAATGGAGAAATATTTCAAGGCCATGGACCCTGCCTCCGAGGTGAAGGCGGGACGGGTTCTGGAGGTCAATTCCGACCATGCCGCCCTGGCCGCTCTGAAGAACGCCATGGAGACCGATCCCGAAAAGGCGAAAAAGTACGCTGAGCTGCTGTATTGTCAGGGTCTGCTCATGGCGAACCTGCCGCTGGAAGACCCCACAGCCTACACCGACCTGGTCTGCGAGCTGATGAAATAAAATCACAGGATAGGGAATTCCCCGCAAAAGTCAGGAAAAACCTGCTTTTGCGGGGAATCATTCTTTCTTTATTGTTCTCTGGCGGCCTTCAATGCCTGGGCCAACTGGTCGGGACAGGAGGTGGGCTTCATGCCGCAGCGGATGCCCTCCAGCTTCTCAATGACTGCGTCCACGGTCAGGCCGTCTGCCAGCTTGGCAACGCCCTGGGTATTTCCGGAGCAGCCGCCGATGAAGCGGATGTTGGAAACAATGCCGTCCTCCACATCAAAAACGATTTTTGCGGCGCAGGTGCCTCGGGTTTTGTATTCGTAATGCATAACAGGTCTCCTTTGTTTTTTTCTTACTATATCAAGTTCCGCTTTATTTTTCAAGCCCTGAATCAGTTTTTCTTTTGGTGGCATACTAATACAAAACGAGGAGGGGAAGCTATGAGCGAGGAAAAGAATGTAACACAGGAACGGATTGAGGACTTGGGCGCCGGGGTGACCAAAAATGAACACGGCAGCATCTATACCCTGACCATTATCGGCCAGATTGAAGGCCATCAGGTGGCGCCGGACACGGTGAAGACCACAAAATATGAGCACGTCCTTCCTCTGCTTGCCACCATTGAGGAAAGTGAGGACATCGACGGCCTGCTGCTCCTCCTGAACACCGTGGGGGGAGATATTGAGGCGGGGCTGGCGATTTCCGAGCTGATTGCCGGGATGCGGAAGCCTACGGTATCTCTGGTGCTGGGCGGCGGTCATTCCATCGGCATTCCTCTGGCGGTCTCCGCCCGGAAAAGCATGATCGTTCCCACGGCAAGCATGATGATTCACCCCGTCCGCATGAGCGGCGTGGTGGTGGGCGCGCCTGCTACCTATCATTATTTCCAGCGGATTCAGGAGCAAATCACGGATTTCGTCACCGCAAATTCCCATATCAGCCGGAAAAAGTTTTCGGAATATATGATGGCCACCGGACAGATCGCCACCGATGTGGGCACCATTGTTTATGGGAGGGAAGCGGTGAAAAGCGGCCTGATCGACCAGCTTGGCAGCTTGAAGGACGCTTTGGATACCCTGCACGAGATGATCGAAAATAATAAAAAGGGAAATTTGGAAAAAGGATAGAAATTTTCTAATTCCTATGATATAATAATCTTTAGGTTTCAAGAAACCCTGAATATGCTGCAGAGGGGAAAACAGAACTTGAAGATTTGGGAAGCAATTCTTTACGGTATTTTCGGCGGCGCAACGGAGCTGCTGCCGATTTCATTCAGCGGGCATTACGCCCTCCTTCGGGACGCCTTCCATCTGCCCTCCCTGTCGGAGGGAGAGGGGGCGTATATCCGAATCGCCATTTGTCTCGGCGTGATCGCTGCGCTGCTTTTAACGCTCCATGGGGAAGCCGGACAGTTGGGCAAAGAGCTGCTCTTTCTCACCGGCCTGAAAAAGCGCAGAAGACATGATTTTCAGGATCGCGCCTACGTTCGCTCCGTGCTGATCCTTGCCCTGCCCCTGGTGATGATGCTTTTGTCTCTGATCTATGCGGAAAAAGCCAGCCACGTGGGCAAGCTGGTCTATGTTGCCGGCTTCTTCGCCCTGAACGGTCTGCTGATCTTTTGGAGCGCCCGGGGCGCTTCCGGCCAAAAAACAGAAAAGCATCTGCTGCTGACAGACGCCCTGCTCATCGGTCTTGCCCGGATGGTTTCCGTATTTCCCGGCCTGTCTCCCCTGAACAGCTCCATGTTCGCCGGTCAGTTCTGCGGCCTGCACAGAGAGTACAACATTCGCATCGCCTATATGCTGACCCTGGCCTATGAGTGCGCCTCCATCATCTACCACATCGTCCGGGCTGTGCTTTACGGGGCCTTTTCTCTGGGCCTGCTGCTGCCCATGGCGGTGGTGCTGGCGCTGACCACTCTGTCCGGTTATCTTGCAATTCAGTATTTCCGCTACCTGCTCCAGCGGGGCAAAATCGGATTTTTTTCCTATTATTGCTGGGACGCGGCGATTATTGCGCTGGTACTGGCGCTGATCAATAAGTGAGGAGTTTCCATGGCAAAACGACCTGTAACAAAGAAAAAATCGTCTGCGGCAAGCAAAAAGGCCATGCAAAAGCAACAGCAGAATCGCCGGGAGCTGACCGGTGTGTTCTGTCTGCTGACCGCCCTGCTTGCCGGTTTGTGCTGTATCCAAACCGACGCCTTCCTGCTCAAGCCCATTGGCGGCCTGATCCGGGGTCTGATCGGACAGACGGGACGCTACATACTGCCCCTTGTTCTGGTGCTGATTGCGTTCACCCTCTTCCGCAGCCGGGGCAAGAAGGTCAAGCTCCGGGTCTTTTCCCTTGCCACCCTTTTGATCACCCTTCCCGGACTTGTCCATCTGTTCCACGGACTCTTCGCCGGTACCGCCCTGTCTCTGAACATCAAGGAGCTGTGGGCAAGCGGCGGCGTGATCTCCGGCTTTTTTGCGGCCTTGGTGGGGGCGGGGGTTACCCGGTTCGGCGCTATCATCCTGCTGCTGCTTTTGCTTGCCCTTCAGATCATGGGCGCTATGGGCATTACGATCAATAACCTGATCACCGCCATTAAAAACCGTCCTCCCATGCCCGGAGCTGAGGAAAAAGAGGAAGAACCGGAGATCGATCCTGCGGAACGGCTGGTAAATCGAGTGCAGAATAAGCGCATTGAGCGCTACCAGCGCAAACGCTCCACGTCTGACTTTGACCTCCCGGTGGACGATCCTCTTGAACCTGCAAAGGAGGAGCGGCCTGCTCCGAAAAAGGAGAAGGAGCGGCCTGTTTCCCCGGCGGCCTATCTGGAGCAGCAGAAGCAGCAGGTGAAGCCTGTCAGCGTGGAGATGACGGAACAACAGGTGACCATTGATGAGATTGAGCTTCACGAGCCTGTGGAGCCTGTCCGGAGGAAATCCCCGCTGGAGAAGGTGGAGGAGCTGATCGCTCAGCAGCCTGACCCGGAGGAGGTTTCCGAACCGGAGACGGTGGAGCCTGAGATTGTACCTGAGCCTGTTGCTCAGCCCCAGCCGGAGCCTGCCGTGGTGGCGGAATTCGCCAACGAAAAGCTGAAAAAGGGCGAAGCGGCGGTGGAAGCGGCGATCGTGTCCGAAGAGATTGAGCGTAACATTGAAGAGCAGGCTCCTGAATACGTCTTCCCCTCTATCGATCTGCTGGAGATACAACGGGGCGGCATGGTGGACGCTACCAATGAAATGCGTGAAAATTCAAAACGTCTGGCAGAAACCTTGCAGAGCTTCGGTGTTACTCCTCATATTGTCAATGTGATCCGAGGCCCCTCTGTGACCCGGTATGAGCTGGAATTGGATCGGGGCGTCAAGCTTTCCAAAATTACCAATCTGTCTGACGACATCGCCCTGGCTCTGGGGGCAACCGGCGTCAGAATCTCCGCAATTCCCGATAAAATCTCTGTGGTTGGCATCGAAGTCCCCAACAAGACGGTGAATACCGTCTATGGCAGAGAGGTCATCGACTCCGCCGCCTTCCGCAACAGCAAGTCCAGGATTTCCTTTGCCGTGGGTAAGGACATCAGCGGCAACTGTATTGTGGGGGATATTTCCAAGCTGCCTCATTTGCTCATTGCCGGTACCACCGGCTCTGGCAAATCCGTGTGCATGAACACCCTGATTCTGTCTCTGCTCTACAAGTCCAAGCCGGAGGAGGTCAAGCTGATCATGGTTGACCCCAAAATGGTAGAGCTGGGCGTCTACAACGGCATTCCCCATCTGCTGATCCCTGTGGTCACCGATCCCAAAAAGGCCGCCGGCGCTCTGCAATGGACAGTGACGGAAATGATGCGCCGCTATCGGTATATGTCCGATGAAGGGGTTCGTGATCTGGAATCCTATAACAAAGCCATTGCCAACGACCCCGACCAGAAGCCCATGCCCAAGATCGTGGTGGTGATCGACGAATTGGCGGATCTGATGATGGTAGCGGCGAAGGAAGTGGAAGAATCCATCTGCCGCATTGCCCAGATGGGTCGTGCCTCCGGCATTCATCTGGTCATCGCCACCCAGCGTCCCTCTTCGGACGTGATCACCGGCCTGATGAAGGCAAACATTCCTTCCAGAATTGCCTTTGCGGTTTCCAGCGCCATGGAATCCCGGATCATTCTGGACACCCAGGGTGCGGAAAAGCTGGTAGGCAGAGGCGATATGCTCTTTGCGCCTCTGGGACAGGGAAAGCCCAAGCGTGTCCAGGGCTGCTATATCAGCGATGAAGAGGTTCAGGCTGTCACCAACGCGATTAAGGCGCAAAGCTCCAGCGATTATTCCCACGATGTCATGGAGCAAATCGAACAGCGGGCCGAACAGGGCGGAAAGGGCGGCGCACAGGATTCCGGCAAGAACGGAGCCACTCAGGAAGGGGACGAGCTGCTGCCGTCGGC
>JAEDOJ010000206.1 GCA_016302015.1 Oscillospiraceae bacterium
CGAAGATGACTTGCTTTCCTTCTGTTTGGGGTACGAGTTCTGCTTTGGAAAAGCGTCGTGGTTTGACACCAAATTCTGTACCGCAAGCGATGTGAAAGAGGAATACATCCCTCGTTGGCAGATTCTCAAGAAACAGTTCGACCAGTTTTCAATCGCAGCTTACCGTCTCTCGCACTTTGGATGAAATCATTATACATATAAAATGGACGAATTGCAATAGAAAGTCGCAATCGTTTTTACCAGTGACGATCCCAGAAGGGTCGGTTTGTTCTTCTGGAGGGAGGGGCGAAGTGTCAAAAGTATCCTGTCCCTCCTCGCGCATGGCGCAGATCACCACGTCCGGCACCAGTTTCGCGTTTTTGGTATTCCGGCGGCCGATCGCGCTCTTTGTCAATCCACACAGCGGTGACACCTCATACAAATGTTTTTTCAAGCTTACCACAATTACGCCTGAATAACAAGGGCAACACCGCACAATGGGAGCTGCGGGCTTCGGCGGATCTTTTGCCCCAATCGAGCAGTATGAAAAATGGGAAATACATCCAGTATTCCTGCATTTTCCATACTTTCGCTTGGGTCAAAACACTGGCCGAATCTCCTTGTCCCATGATACGGTATTGCCCTATAAATGAGCAAATCTGAAAAATGACCAAAAAGAATAAGGCATGGGAAAAGATTTTACTTGACGAAATGAGACTCCTGTGATATACTACGGCCATAAATAAGAATTGTTCTTATTTAGGAGGACCCCCGATGGAAAATGCTGGTAAGCAGTTTCGGAAACGGAACGCGATTCTTGCCTGTCTTCGCCAGTCTGAGGCCCATCCTTCACCGGAGGAGCTCTATCACAGCCTCCAAAAGGAACATTCGGACATCTCTCTTGCATCCGTATATCGAAACCTGAAGCTGTTTAAGGACGAAGGACTCATTGTGAGCCTGGGGACCGTGAATGGCGTGGAGCGGTTGGATGGCAGGGTGGAGCCCCATGTGCATTTTGCGTGCACTTCCTGCGGCTCTGTGATGGACGTGCCCGAGGTGGAGATTCCCGACACTGTGCCCTCCACAGCCGCTCAGGCTCTGGGCTGCCGGGTGGAGAACACACGGCTGGTGATGACCGGCATTTGCAAAAACTGTATGTAAAATATTTAACAGGAGGAAAAAATTATGAAGAAGTTTGTCTGCCCCGTCTGCGGCTATGTCTACGAAGCCGAGGAAATGCCCGCTGATTTCAAGTGCCCCGTCTGCAAGGTGGACGGCTCCAAGTTCAAGGTGATGGATACCTCCAAGCTGGCTGCCGAGCACGAGCTGGGCATCTACAAGAAGACCGTTGCCAATAACCCCGACATTTCCGAGGAAGATAAGGCATGGATCCTGGAGCAGCTGAAGGCCAATTTCAACGGCGAGTGCAGCGAGGTTGGTATGTATCTGTGCATGGCCCGCATCGCTCACCGCGAGGGCTATCCTGAGATCGGCCTGTACTGGGAGAAGGCCGCCTACGAAGAGGCAGAGCACGCTGCCAAGTTCGCTGAGCTGCTTGGCTCTACTCTGGAGCCCAACATGACCGGCTCCACCAAAAAGAATCTGGCATGGCGTGTGGACTGCGAGTTCGGCGCTACCCAGGGCAAGTTCGATCTGGCTCTGAAGGCTAAGCAGCTGGGTCTGGATGCCATCCACGACACCGTCCACGAGATGGCGAAGGACGAGGCCCGCCATGGCAAGGCTCTGCTGGGCCTGCTGGAGCGCTACTTTCGCTGAGCAGGAGAAACCTGCGGAAGACCCCATGGCGCTGCGCAGCCTGACCTATGGGCTGTTCGTGATCACCGCCAGGGAGTCAGAAAAGGATAACGGCCACATTGCCAACACCGCTTTCCAGGTCGGTGCCAATCCCACCAGGATCGCGATTTCCGTCCAGACGGGCAACCTGAACAAGGAGCTCATCGAGAAAAGCGGTAAGTTTAATGTCAATGTGCTGACCGAGAGCGTTCCCTTCGAGACCATCCGCCATTTTGGCATGCAGTCCGGCCGGGACGTGGACAAATTCGCCGAGTTTAAGGCTGTGGAGCGCAGCCGCAATGGACTGTACTACCTGACGGAGAATGTAAACGCCATGTTCTCCTGCGAGGTCAAGGAGCAGTTCGACCTGGGAAGCCACATGCTTTTCATCGGCGAGGTCACCGAATCCAAGGTTCTGGGCGAGGGTGCCCCCTGCACCTATGCTTACTACCACAAAGCCATCCGGCCGAAGGTCTGACAACGTTAACCATTTGATTTGGCGGGGAGCTGATGCTCCCCCCCAAGAAAAAATCATCAAAAAGGAGAATCATCATGAAATACGTTTGCAATGTGTGCGGCTGGGTCTATGACGAGGAAGAAGCCGGCGTGAAGTGGGAAGACCTGCCCGAGGATTTTGCCTGCGAGCTGTGCGGCGTGGGCAAGGACGACTTCAGCCCTGAGGAGTAATCGCCATGAAGATTCGGATTAACAAGGATGTTGTGGAGTTCACCCCGGAGCACGCGGCGGAGGCTGCTGAGCTGGAGGCGCTGTGGGTAAAGATGGGCAACTGTGTTGGAGGGAATAAGGCGCTGTCCCCCATCGGCGTGTATGTCCCCAGCGAAAACAAGACGGCTGTGTTCCATATCGATGGTCTGACCGAGCAGGAGGCCAAGGAGGTTCCCGTTATTCGGGCTCCCTATGACACCGATGTTTACTGTGTTACCTGTAACAAGACCCAGCACGTTAAGGCTGGTGAGCCCATTCCCTTCTGCTGCGGAAGACTGATGGAGATCCTGGACTAAGTGAATACCAGTTGAAGAAGCGGGTAAGTCCGCTTCTTCTTTTTTTGGGAAGCTCAGAGGTTCCTTGAAGTTTACCAAGGGGGGGCGACCCGGAATACATTGTGTATTCCAATCTGATACTATCCTTTCATTAAAACTTCACAATCTTTCCGGTCTGATTTGTGTAA
>JAEDOJ010000207.1 GCA_016302015.1 Oscillospiraceae bacterium
TGGAAATGTTTTTTGAATATCAGCCTGACGAACCGCTGCGTGCTCTTCTGGAGCAGGCAGTGGTTTGTCATGGGGAGATCAACCGGGAGGAACGGAGGATTTCCGTGAAGCTCCGGTCGCCGGTGTATCTTCCCGCAGCCGACCTTCGCCGGGCAGAGGAAGCTCTGTGCGACCTCTACGGCTTCCGTGGGGTGGAGCTTGTCCCCGTCTTTCCTGCGGATCAGCTCCAAAGCTGCCCGCCCGCCGACCTGAGCCGCCTGCTGATCAAGGCCTACTCTCCGGCGGCTGCCAGTCTGGCAGGCTGCCGCTGGGAGGCGGCGGAGGGGGAGACCAGACTGTTCCTGAAAGCAAACGGCAAGGACAGCCTCCAGCCCTATCTGCACCATGTGGAAAAATTTATCCGGGACAGCTTTGGCGTGGAGACCAGGGTGACCGTGATCAGCGGCGGGGAGGACAGCATCGAGGCCCTCTTTGCCGCAACGGATCAGATTCGTCAGGAGACGCTGAAAGCGCTGCCGAAGGTTGTGGGCTTTTCCGCCGCTCCCGGGGAGAAAGCTCAGCCGAAGGCGGCAGCTCCCGGCATGATCTACGGCAAACCCTTCCGTGGACAGGCAGAGACCATGGATACCATTACCATTGACCGTCAGAACGAGCGGGTCATTGTGGAAGGCCGGGTCTTTGCGGTCAACCATCGGGACGTGAACAAGGGTGCGGCAACGGTGATCAGCTTCGATATGACCGACTATAAAAGCAGCGTCCGGGTCAGCGATTATTTCAAAGGCGATACCGGCGACCCCATCAAAACCGCCGTTGCCAAGCCCGGCGCCTGGGTGCGGGTGCAGGGGAAGATCGACTTCGATAACTATGCCAAGGAGCTGGTGATCCGTCCCTATGCGGTCATGAAGGCCGACGCCCCCATTCGGGAGGACAGAGCGGAAGCCAAGCGGGTGGAGCTGCATCTGCATACCACCATGTCCCTGATGGACGCCCTGACAAAAACCGGGGAAGCGGTGGCCACCGCCGCCCGCTGGGGGCATAAGGCCATTGCGATTACCGACCATGGCGTCGCCTCTTCCTTCCCGGATGCCCTGAAGGCCAGCAAAAACAAGGTTGCGGGCACGGATCAGAGCATCAAAATTCTCTACGGCTGCGAGGGCTATTACGTCAATGATGTGGATGACCGCATCGCCGTCCACGGAGAGAAAAATATGCCGTTGGAGGGGGAGTTTGTGGCCTTCGATCTGGAGACCACAGGCCTGTCCGCTCAGAAGGATGTGATCACGGAGATCGGTGCGGTGATTTTTCGGGAGGGTCAGGTGGTGGATACCTTCCAGACCTTTGTGGATCCCAAGCGGAAATTAGACCCGAAAAATATCGAACTGACCGGCATCACCGACGCCATGCTGGAAGGTGCGCCGGATATTTCCCAGGTGCTGCCGGAATTTTTCGCCTTCTGCGGAGATCGGCCTCTGGTTGCCCATAATGCGGACTTTGACGTGGGCTTCCTCACGGCGGCCTGTCAGAGACTGAACCTTCCCTTTGAACCTACTTATCTGGATACCCTGATTCTGTCGCAGAATCTGATGCCCCAGCTTTCCAAGCACAAGCTGAATCTGGTGGCAGACGCCCTGAGTCTGCCGGACTTCCAGCATCACCGGGCCTCCGACGATGCCCTGACCTGCGGTTATCTCTATCTGCGCTTTGCCAAGATGATGGCGGAACGGGGACTGTCGGAGATTCAGGAGATCAACGCCGACATGGTGAAGCTCCGCTCCGGCAGCAGAATTGCGGATCGCCGGGCACGGCACATTCTGGTCTTTGCGAAAAACCAGACCGGCCTGCGGAATCTGTATCATATTATTTCCGACGCCCATCTCAAGTTCTTCAAGCGCAACCCCAGAATGCCGAAATCCGAGCTGCTTCGCTACCGGGAGGGACTGATCATCGGCTCTGCCTGTGAGGCGGGAGAGCTGTTCCAGGCCGTTCTGGATCATAAGAGCCATGCGGAATTGAAGCGCATTGCGTCCTTCTATGATTTTCTGGAAATCCAGCCTCTGAGCAACAATATGTTCCTGCTGGCAGACGGAAAAGCGGAGTCCGTGGAGCAGCTTCGGGACTTCAACCGCACCATTGTCCAACTGGGCGAGGAGCTGGGGAAACCGGTCTGCGCCACCGGCGACGTTCACTTCCTGAACCCGGAGGATGAAATTTACCGCCGGATTCTCCTTGCCAGCAAGGGCTTCACGGACTGTGACCGTTCCAATCCCCTGTATTTCCGCACAACGGACGAAATGCTGGAGGAATTTTCCTATCTGGGGGCGGAAAAGGCCTTTGAGGTGGTGGTCACCAACCCCAATCACATTGCGGATATGTGCGATGTGATCCGCCCCGTGCCCCATAACCTCTTTGCCCCGAAAATTGAAAACTCCGTGGAGGATCTGAAGCGTCTGGTCTACGGGAAAATGACCCGGTTGTACGGGGAAAATCCCCCGGAAATCGTAAAAAAACGGGTAGAAACCGAGCTTCACGATATTATTTCCTGCCACTACGACGTGATTTATATGTCCGCCCAGAAGCTGGTGCAAAACTCCCTGGAGCATGGCTATCTGGTTGGTTCCCGAGGGTCGGTTGGCTCTTCTCTGGTGGCGTTTATGTCGGGCATCACGGAGGTCAACTCTCTGCCTGCCCACTACCGCTGCCCGAAGTGCAAATACTGCACCTTTGAGGTGCCGGAGGGGATCAACTGCGGCGCAGACCTGCCGGACGCAGTCTGCCCCCAATGCGGCGAAAGGCTGGACAAGGACGGCTTCAACATTCCCTTTGAAACCTTCCTCGGCTTCGGCGGCGACAAGGTCCCGGACATTGACCTGAACTTCTCCGGGGAATACCAGTCCAAGGCCCATGCCTATTGTATCGAAATGTTCGGGCCGTCCCATGTGTTCCGGGCGGG
>JAEDOJ010000208.1 GCA_016302015.1 Oscillospiraceae bacterium
TGCTCCAGAAGAGCACGCAGCGGTTCGTCAGGCTGATATTCAAAAAACATTTCCAAAAACCGGATTGGATTTGCCATGCAGTTCTCCTAAAGCTTTTCTATATATCTCAACAAAGCGGGCAGCAGCTCCTCATAGGGCAGCTTTTCCCGCAGCTCTCCCTTCACAAAGAGCACGCCGCAGCCGTCCCCTCCGGCGATGCCGATATCCGCCTCTCTGGCTTCTCCGGGGCCGTTGACAATGCAGCCCATAACGGCTACGGTGATATTTTTTTCACAATTTTCAAGGGCCTTCTCCACCTGATTGGCAAGGCCGATGAGGTCGATTCTGGTGCGTCCGCAGGTAGGACAGGAAATCAGATTGACTCCCTGGTTCCGAAGCCCCGCCGCCTTCAGAATGGCCTTGGCGGCAATGACCTCCCGGACAGGATCAGCGGTCAGGGACACCCGAATGGTATCCCCGATGCCCATGCACAGCAGACCGCCGATGCCCATGGCGGACTTGATCGTCCCCATGTACTCCGTGCCGGTCTCCGTTACCCCAACATGGAGAGGATAGTCGGATTTTTCGTGCATCAGGCGGTATGCCTGCATCATCAGAGGCACGTTACTGGACTTCATGGACACGCAGATGTCATAGAAGCCGTACTTTTCCAGCAGAGCGATATGGGAAAAGGCGCTTTCCACCAGCGCCTCCGGGGTGGGATGGCCGTATTTTTCCAGCAGTTTTTTCTCCAGAGACCCGCCGTTGACGCCGATACGGATGGGAATGTGATGCATCTTACAGCAGTCCACCACCGCCTTGACCCGGTCTTCCCCGCCGATGTTGCCGGGATTGATCCGGATTTTGGCAGCGCCCCCCTCTGCGGCGGCAAGGGCAAGCTGATAATCAAAATGAATATCCGCCACCAGAGGAAGGGGAGATTTTTCCGCAATTTTTCGGAAGCCCTCTGCCGCTTCCATATTCAGCACCGACAGACGGACGATTTCACAGCCCGCGTTTTTCAGGGCGGTGATCTGCTCCAGGCAGCCCTCCACGTCCGTATTCGGGCGGTTCAGCATGGACTGGATGGAGACCGGCGCACCGCCGCCCACCGGCACGCCGCCCACAGAAATCTGTCTTGTCATATTACCCTCCGAATATCTGGAATACGTCCTTAAAGGTAATCACCGCCATGAGGATCAGAAGCAGAATCATAAAGGTACCGTGGAGATATCCCTCGTATTTGGGATTGATCCTTCGGCGCAGGATTTTCTCGGCCACCCAGGTGATCAGCAGGCAGACCGCTCTGCCGCCGTCCAGGGCGGGAATGGGCAGAAGATTGACAATGGCCAGGTTCACGGCGATCATGGCAAAGAGATACAGCACATTCAGCACGCCGATGCCCACCGTGGCGGATTGGGCGCCCACCTCCGCCGCCATATCCACAATCTGCACAGGGCCGGACAAATCCTTCACGCTGGCGTCCCCGTTGACGATCATCTTTACCGACAGGCGAATCTGATTGGCAAAGTCGATAAACTGATTCCATGTGAAATCCAGCACGGAGCCAAGGGTCTTTTCCCGATAGTCCAGATTGAAGCCATAGCGCAGATCGCCGTTATAATCCAGCTTTTTCAGTTCAAAATCCTTCAGCTCCACCTTTTCCCCGTCACGGATCACCACAACGTCGTACACATCGTCCTTGCTCAGGATCTCCGTCACGATATAAAAGTCGTTGAGCACATAGATCCGCTCGCCGTCAATGGAATACAGGTCGTCACCCACCTGCAGTCCCTCTTCCGATTGATAGGGGCAGGCAGGTTCAAACCCCGTAATCCGGGTGTCGGGGATGGCGTCATAGCGAACGGACACGAACACCAGCGTCAGCACCAGACCCAGCACCAGATTCATAACGGCGCCGGCAATCAAAACAAGGAATCTCTGCCAGACCTTTGCATTGGTAAAGGCTCTGGGATTTTCGCTGTCCTCGTCCTCCCCCTCCATGGCGCAGTAGCCGCCGATGGGGATGCAACGGATGGAATACAGGGTCTCCCCCTTTTGCTTCTTCCAGATCGCCGGGCCCATAAACAGGGAAAACTCGTTGACCTGAATGCCGAAGAGCTTGGCGGTGATAAAGTGCCCAAACTCGTGAACCAGGATCAGGACACCGAACAGCAGGATTGCAAGCAGAATATAGAATACGATCAAATCAGACACCTCACGCGAAACGTTCCACAGCGCGTCTTGCCGCGCTGTCTGCTTCTAATATTTCATTGAGATCGGGCGTGTTGACGAAGGGAACCGTCTCCATGGCCCTCCTGACCAATTTGGGAATGTCATAGAAGGCAATTTCATCCCGAAGGAATTTCGCCACCGCCGCTTCATTGGCGCCGTTCATCACGGCGCAGACGTTTCCGCCCCGGGACGCCGCCTCTTTGGCGATGGCCAGACAGGGGAAGGCGGTCTCGTCGGGCTGATGGAAGGTCAGAGGGCCGCAGGTCAGCAGATCCAACGGCTCCGCCGGATTCTCCGCCCGGCAGGGATAGGTCATAGCCAGACGAATGGGAATCCGCATATCCGGCACGCCCAACTGCGCCATCACCGCACCGTCCCGGAATTCCACCAGAGAGTGGACGATGCTCTGACGGTGAATCACCACGTCCACCTGCTCCAACGGCAGGTCATACAGCCGCATGGCCTCAATGACCTCCAGTCCCTTGTTCATCAGCGTGGCGCAGTCGATGGTGATTTTTTGTCCCATCTTCCAGTTGGGATGCTTCAGAGCGTCACTTTTGGTCACCTTTTCCAGTTCTTCCGGGGTTTTTCCGAAAAACGGGCCGCCGGAGCAGGTCAGGATCAGCCGTCGAAGCTCGCTTTTCTCCCGGCTGCCCATGAGACACTGGAAAATTGCGGAATGCTCGGAGTCCACCGGGATGATCTCCGTGCCATACTCCCGGGCTGCGTCCAT
>JAEDOJ010000209.1 GCA_016302015.1 Oscillospiraceae bacterium
TTGCACTGCAAAAAACGAAAAAACTTATTATCGACAGCTTTTTTCTCTCCCTCAGACGGCTTCGCCGCCAGCTCCCTCGTCAGAGGGAGCCTTGGGCTTGTGCAAATCTACCGTCCCCTGCCTCTGAGGCATCCAAAAAGGACGTGGTTCAAACGAACCACGTCCTTTTGCACATTAACAATAGAAATCCCGGATTTTCTTTGCACGGCTGGGATGGCGCAGCTTGCGGATGGCTTTGTTCTCGATCTGACGGATTCTCTCACGGGTAACCCCGAAAATCTGCCCCACCTCTTCCAGGGTGTGGGTTTTGCCATCGTACATACCGAAACGGAGACGGAGAACATCAGCCTCCCGCTCGGTCAGGGTGTTCAGAATCTCGCTGAGCGCCTCCGCCAGAAGGGCGTTGCTTGTGGCGTCCGCCGGGCCGGGGGTGTTGTCGTCTTCCACAAAGGAACCGATGGTGGTATCCTCTTCGTCGCCTACAGGGGTGTCCAGAGAAAGGGTGTCGGCAGCCGTCCGGTTTGCCTCGATGATCTTCTCAATGGGAAGATTCAGCTCGTCCGCGATCTCCTCCAGCGTAGGCTCACGCCCCAGCTCCTGCACCAGCTTCCGGTTGCACCGGGTCGCCTTATTGATCACCTCTACCATATGCACCGGGACACGAATGGTTCGTGCCTGATCGGCAATGGCACGGGTGATGGCCTGCCGGATCCACCAGGTCGCATATGTAGAGAATTTGTTTCCCTTTGTATAGTCAAACTTGTCCACCGCGCGGATCAAGCCGGTGTTGCCCTCCTGAATCAGGTCGAGAATATGCAGACCCCGGCCGGAATACTTCTTTGCGATGGAGACAACCAGACGGAGATTGGCCTCCGTAAGCTGATTTTTTGCGGTCTGATCGCCGTCGACTACCCGGCGAGCCAGCTCCTGTTCCTCTTCAGCGCTGAGCAGAGGAATCTGACCGATTTCCTTCAGGTACATACGAACCGGGTCATCCAGATTAAACTCCGCAGCCAGCTCCACCGGATCAACCAGAGGTTCCTCCTCATCGTTGTCGATGATGGGAGCGTCCAGATCCTCAATGATGCTGGGCATGGGCAATGCGGCCTCCGGCTCGGAGGACACAATCTGAATTCCCATAGACTCCATGGTATCGTAGACCATCTCGATCTTCTCAACCGGAAGATCCAGCTTCTCCAGAGCGGACATCAGCTCAGAGGAAGCAAGAACGCCTTCCCGTTTTCCTTTTGCGATCAGTGCGGTGATGGAGGACATCAGTTCCTCGTTACCCTTATTTTTGTTCGAAGCCATATTGCACTTCCTTGCTAACTGGTAATTATGCGTGAATCCAGTACATTATACCGCACTATTTTTTTAAGTGCAAGAGTTTTTTGGAGAAAAAGGAAAAATTTTTTCATATTTTGAGAGATTTGAAATGAAAACACGCTTTAACGGCTATGCACAGGATACCCGTCAAAGCGTGTTGTCATACATGGGAATCTTTCAGTTTTTTTCCAATTCCTGACGAATGGCGGCGATGAAGCCTTCGCTGGTTACCACATTGGGAGTATTCCCCTCCCAGAGAGAAGCCAGATCCCTGGTCATGGTGCCGCTTTCGATGACGCTGATGCAGCCGGCTTCCAACCGGGAGGCAAAGGCGCAGAGGGCCTCGTTTCCGTCCAGCTCTCCCCGCTTTTTCAATGCGCCCGTCCAGGCGAAGATGGTTGCCATGGGGTTGGTGGAGGGCTTTTCCCCTTCCAGATATCGGTAGTAGTGACGTGTCACCGTGCCATGCGCGGCCTCATATTCATAGTTGCCGTCGGGGGAAACCAGAACGGAGGTCATCATCGCCAGAGAGCCAAAGGCGGTGGAGACCATGTCGCTCATCACGTCGCCGTCATAGTTCTTGCAGGCCCAGATGAAGCCGCCTTCGCTGCGGATGACCCGTGCAACAGCGTCGTCAATCAGGGTGTAGAAATAGGTAATTCCCGCTTCTTCAAACTTTTTGGCGTATTCTTCTTCAAAGATTTCCGCAAAAATGGCTTTGAATCTGCCGTCATAGACCTTGGCAATGGTATCCTTTGCGGAGAACCACAAATCCTGCCTGGTCGCCAGCGCATAGTTGAAGCAGGAGCGGGCAAAGGACTCAATGGAGGAATCCTTGTTATACTGCCCGGTCAGAACGCCGCCGCACTCGAAGTCATAGATGGTCTTCCGGGTTTCCTGACCGTCCTTGTCAGTAAATACCAGCTCTGCCTTTCCTTCGGGAACACGAAGCTCCGTGGCCTTGTAGACATCGCCGTAGGCATGACGGGCAATGGTAATGGGCTTTTTCCAGTTCTTGACCACCGGATGAATGCCCTCCACCAGAATGGGCGCGCGGAACACCGTCCCGTCCAGAATGGCGCGGATGGTTCCGTTGGGGCTCTTCCACATTTCGTGGAGATCGTATTCCGTCATGCGCTGGGCATTGGGCGTAATGGTGGCGCATTTTACGCCAACGCCGTACTTTTTGATGGCCTTGGCGGCGTTGTGGGTCACCTCATCCTGGGTGCGATCCCGCTCCTTCAAACCCAGATCGTAATACTCAGTCTTTAAGTCTATGTAAGGAACCAGCAGCTCGTCTTTAATCATCCGCCAGAGAACACGGGTCATTTCGTCCCCGTCCATCTCTACCAGCGGTACCGTCATTTGAATTTTGTTCATTGTTCTCTCCTTATTGATCAGCTCGCACCGGTTGATCGGGGTGCCCAGCTGATAAAAATGTTCTTCATAACCGGTCATAATCCCCACTGGCCCATTCATATGAAGATTCCGGGTCACATTCCGAATCTCCCAATTGTTGAGGGCGAATTCCCCCAGAGACCACTCAAACAGGCCGGAATTGTCGGTTTTGAAGTGAATCTCCCCGTCCGTCCGCAGAATTTTCCGGTATTTTTCCAAAA
>JAEDOJ010000210.1 GCA_016302015.1 Oscillospiraceae bacterium
CTACCGGGTTGAGAACACCCGTGTGGGCAATATGACCGACTATGACAAGCTGACGCTTGAGGTCTGGACAGATGCCACCACCACGGCGAAGGACGCTGTTTCCATCGCTGCGAAGATTCTCACCGAGCACCTGACTCTGTTTACCGATCTGTCCGAGATGGCAGCCGGCCAGTCCATCGTGGTGACCAAGAGTGAAACCACGGAGCTGCCCGCACTGAAGCTGACCATCGAAGAGTTGGATTTGTCTGTCCGCAGCTTCAACTGCCTGAAGCGTGCCAACATCAACACCGTCCGTGATCTGATCTCCAGAACCCCGGAAGAGATGATGAAGGTTCGTAACATGGGCAAGAAGTCTCTGGATGAGGTTCAGAACAAGCTGGCAATGATGGATCTGTCACTTGCAATGGAAGACCCTGGTAATAACTAAAATAACCCGTTTTACCTTTTAAGAAGGAGGATATACGAATGTTTGGTACCCGTAAGCTCGGCAGAACCAGCGATCAGCGTAAGGCGATGCTCCGCCAGCTGACCACCGATCTGCTGGAGAACGGCAAGATCGAGACGACTTTCTGCAGAGCAAAGGAAGTTCAGCCTGTGGTTGAGAAGATGATCACCCTGGGCAAGAAGGGCGACCTTGCTGCATATCGCAGAGCGCTTGCTTTCATCACGAAGGAAGACGTTGCTCACAAGCTGTTCAAGGAAGTAGCTCCCAAGTATGCCGATCGTAACGGCGGCTACACCAGAGTTACCCGCATCGGCGTACGCCGTGGCGACGCAGCTGAGATGGCAGTCATCGAGTTGGTGTGATTATCAAAAAATGCTCCGAAGTGCGAAGGTACTTCGGGGCGTTTTGCATTTTTACAGAAAATTTTTAAGCAGACAAAAAATTTTTTTGGAAGACCGTTGCAATTGTCCGGAAGGTAGGATATAATATCAGTGTATATCCGATTTACGAAATCGGAGTATCGTGAAAATAAATTGAGAAGGAGGCTGACATATGGACAGATTAAAGGGAAAAGTTGCGATCGTTACCGGTTCTACCAGCGGAATCGGAACAGGGATTGCGAAGCTGTTTGCTGCTGAAGGGGCGAAGGTTGTGATTTGCGGCCGTCGTGAGTCCAAGGGGCAGGCTGTTGTGGACGCCATCAAGGCTGAGGGCGGCGAGGCAAGCTACCACTTTATGGACATTATGCAGGTTGAGAGCATTGAGGCTTTGATTCGGGACACTGCTGAGAAGTACGGCAAAATTGACATTCTGGTAAACAATGCCGCGAATGTGGGTCTGAAGGACGGCCGGGTGGACGAGATCACCCTGGATATGTGGGACGCCATCTTTGCGTCGGACATCCGTGGAACCTTCTATGCTTCCAAGTGCGTGATTCCCTATATGCAGCAGAATAACGGCGGCTCCATCATCAACATAGGCTCCATGGCCTCCTGTGGAGGCGATCTTGGCTCCACCGCCTATGCCTGCGCCAAGGCAGGGGTGGATATGCTGACCAAGTCCACCGCCCTGCAGTATGGCAAGAGCAATATCCGGTGCAACTGCGTCCGCCCCGGTCTGATTGTTACGCCGGATAATGAAGCCCATGTGCCGCAGATTCTGAAGGATATTTTCCTGAACAATATCATGGTGAATCGCTACGGACGTCCGGCGGATATTGCCAATATGTGCGTCTACCTTGCCTCCGACGAGAGCGAATTCTTTACCGGTCAGGTTGTCACGGTGGACGGCGGACTCAACAGCCACGTTTCCACCGTGGGCGAGTTCAAGAAAATGGCCTCCCGTACCTGGTAATCTCTGCTAAGAGATTTGTTCCATAAGGAAGATTCCGGGTTCCGTTCAAAATATTCCCCATGAAAGCGGCGAGAGGCCATCTCCTCTCGCCGCTTGATTTTGCACCTTTGATGTTATATGGCACGAAGCGTAGTTTGCCCCGGTGAATCTGAGAAAAAGTCGCTGTCTCCCATGATTACCAAAATCATGGGAGACAGCGACTGATTTTAAACATCAATGATATCGTCATCATAGCTTCTGTGCTTCCCACCGAGGGCGATGGCAACAATATCGAAAATCGCTTCAACAATCAGCACCGCACCGGTGAAGCTCCAGAGAATTTCCGTTGTTGTAAAAGGATTCAGGAGAATGATCGCTGCAAAGAGCAGGGAACACACTGCGCTGATGGCAGGCAGATACCAGCGTTTTCTGCGGAAGCGGATCATATCCGCCATCCACTGGATTTTCCCCACGCCGCTGATGAGAATACCGACGCCGTAAAGGATCGTCAATAGGGGGAAGGTCGCAACGAACCATTTCGAACGCAGCACACAGAACAGTCCTGCCATCAGCAGGAGCAGACCCTTGGACAACCCGTGGGTCAGCGCGCCTTCCGCCGCACCGGCACGGAAATACCCCACGGAAAACACGAGACCCGCAACGATCAACGCAGCGCCCAGGGTAATGATGATCACAGAGGTAAAGCCCAGGGGATCAATGAGCAGCAGTACGCCCAGCAGAACCTCAAGGACGCACATGAAAATACTCCCGCTGTTTTTTTGAATCATACGCATAAGAAATCCCTCCTGTCAGAATTTTTGAAAAAATTGTCAGCGAAATTTGAATGGGATCAGGCGTTTCGGCCTGATCCCAACTGGATAAAAGAACTTTTTCTGCTCAGAAGCTCCGACCGCCGTGGCTGGTACCGGAGGAGCCGGTGTGGGTGTCGGAAGAGTTGTTCTTGGGCTTGGCGGTGCGGGTGACGTTCCTGTAGAGGAAGATGTCCCGGCTCTGGGTCAACTGCATACTGCCCTGACGGACATAATCCGCAGCGGCGGCCTTGGCTTTCACGGTCTTCAGCTCTCCCTTCAGCACGCTCATGGGAATGAGGAAGGACAGTACACAGCCCGCCAGAATG
>JAEDOJ010000211.1 GCA_016302015.1 Oscillospiraceae bacterium
TTTTATGACTTTGGGGCCAGGCTCATCGCCTGACCCCAACATTTATTATAGAACCGCTTTTTATCGGACTTTTTTTACAGCCCCTTCTTTCTTATTCCGCATCCTCTGCCATTTCGCCTTTTTCCTTCAGATCGGAGAGAATCTGATTATAGAACTCGGCGGAGAGCTTGTATTTTTTGCGGTAGATGATATAGCCGATGACGATGAACAGCAGGGGAATCAGCAGCATAGCGGCCTTGACCACCAGTTTGCCGGTGGAGTCAATGGAGGCCACCTCTTCTCCGGCGGAATCGGTCTTGATGCCTGCCAGAATGATGGAAACACTGATCAGACCGGTGGACAGAGCGCCGCCGATTTTATTGACCAGAGGCTGGATGGAGAAGGTAACGGATTCGTTCCGCTTGCCCAGCTTCCACTGGCCGTATTCAATGGTGTCGGCAAGGAACATGAGCATCAGCAGCTGGATAAAGGCCTGACCGATAAAGATGATGACAGCGGCCAAGGCAATGAGAATCAGGGAGATTTCCGCAAAGAAGAAGATGCCGTAACCCACGACCACCAGCAGGGTAGCAAGTCCGTACAGCTTTTCACGGGGCATCCGTTTGGAAAAAGCGGGGAAGATCATGAGGGCGGCCAACTGCGCCACGCCACAGACGCCTGCCAGAACGGCGTACATATTTTCGTTGCCGAAAAGATACTTCATGTAGTAAATGGCATAGCCGGTGGTGGTGCAGTAGCCCACCATAAACAGACCCATGGACAGGGTGGTCCACATCAACTGGTCATTGTCTACCAGGGCGTGCCACATCTGCTTCAGACTGGTGCTTTCGGAGTTGCCCTTGAAGTTTTTCCGCTCCTTCACGCCCAGCAGGGGGAAGAGGAGGAAGCCCAGATAAATCACAACAATGATGGCGGCCAGAAGGAACCAGGCTTTGGGGGTGTTGCCCATGGCCTGGGTGATGGGCTGCCAGCCCACCATAATGATGTACATACCGATGTTGGCGCAGATTCTTGCGAAGGCGCCGTACTTTTCCCGCTGCTTCTGATCGGCGGTCAGGGCGGGCAGCAGAGTCCAGTAGGCAATATCGTTGATGCCGTAGCTGATGTCCCAGAGGATATAGGCAATGGCAAAGACAATGACAAAGGTGGTGCCTGTGCCGATGTTGGCAAAGAGCATCAGGAAAAACACAGCGGAAGCAACACCGCCTACAAGAATGGCGGGCTTGAACTTGCCCCAGGGGGAGTGGATGTTGTCAATAATCAGACCGGTCAGGGGGTCATTGACGGCGTCAATAATCCGCAGGACGGTCAGCACGGCGCTGACTGCGGCGAAGGTTGCCACAGGCAGCTTTAAAACATCGGACAGGAAGAACAGCAGAGCATTGGCCTCAAAGGAGTAGAACATATCTCTGCCGATGGTGCCCAGGCCGAAGAAGTATTTATTCTTATTCAGCGAACGATTCATTTTCTCTCATCTCCTCAAAATAATAGACGTTGGAACCGAAATCACCCTGCACCCGCAGGGACTGGTCATACCCGGTGCCGGTGAACCGGGGCGTCAACTGCAAGCCGGACATCAGAGCGCTGCCGGAGGCGGTGCAGTCCTCTGCTCCGTCCAGCATTTCATAGCGGTGGTCGGCGGTGCGGAGAATGATGCCGTTGGGGTTCAGGCGCACAGGGGCAATATGCTGCACCAGCGCGCCGAACTGTCCCACCCGAAGACGCTGAGGTCGGGAGGTGACATGGTAGCGCTTTGAGCCGTCCAAGCCCACGGGACGAAGCTGCTCATAGCCCGGAGCGGCGGGAAGCAGCCTGTGAAAGAGACCGGCAATGTGCTCCCTTTCTCCGCTGACCTGCCAGCCAGTTGCGTCCTCGGCCTCCAAACGCCGGAAGCTTCCGAACTGGAACAGCTTCCGGTGCGCCTTGTAATAGGCGATTTGGTCGGTGATTTCCTTTTCCTCCACAGGAAGCAAATGCTTTAAGTCCAGCTCATAGCCCAGAATCCCGAAAAAGGCCACATTTCCCCGGGTGGACAGGGGTGTGGTTCTCAGGGTCTGGGCGTGGGGGCTGGCAGAGACATGAGCGCCCATGGTGGATTGGGGGTATAAGTAGGACAGGTTGTTTTGAATGTCCAACCGCTCTATGGGATCGGTGTTGTCGGAGGCCCAGATCTGAGGAGAGAAGCACAGCATTCCCAGATCGAAGCGGTTTCCTCCGGAAGAGCAGCTTTCCAGCAGAATCTCCGGCCGGGGATCAAAAATCCGATGGAGAACCTCATACAGACCTGAAATATAGTCGTGGGCTTTGGCGCCCAGCGCGGTGGAGTGGCGGTTCATATCCCATTTTACATAGGAAATTTTTGCGCTGTCCAGAATCCTGCTTACAGAGGTCACAAGATAATCCCGAACCTCCGGCTTTGTCAGATCCAGCAGCAGCTCATGCCGTCCCATGACGGGAGGCAGGTCGTCCGTCAGCGCCCAATCCGGGTGCGCCTGAAACAGCTTGCTGTCCGGATTCACGCCCTCCGGCTCAAACCAGAGGCCAAAGTCCATTCCAAGGTCATTGATCCGCTGGGCAAGGTCTTCCAGACCGCCGGGAAGCTTTTTTCGGTTGACGTCGTAGTCCCCCAAGCCCTTGCGGTCGTTGTCCCGCTGTCCGAACCAGCCGTCATCCAATACAAACAACTCGCAGCCCAGCTTTTTTGCGGACTTTGCCAGACTTAACAGACGGTGTCGGTCAAAATCGAAGGAACAGCCCTCCCAACTATTGTACAGCACCGGCCGCTGGCGGTACTGCCACGCTTTCGGAACAATATGACCGTTGACGAAGCGGTGCATCCGCTCAGACAGACCGTTCAGCCCCTTGTTCGAGAAGGCGGCCACCGCCTCCGGGGTCTCAAAACGATCTCCCGGCT
>JAEDOJ010000212.1 GCA_016302015.1 Oscillospiraceae bacterium
TCCCTTTTCCAGCCGGGAGACCTGGGCCTGAGAGATGCCAAGGTCGCCTGCAACCTCCATCTGTGTTTTCCCGTCGTAAAACCGAAGGGACAGGATCTGCTTTTCCCGGTCATTCAGGGCACGGAATGCGTTTTTCAGCGTGATGTGATCGATCCAGCTGGCTTCTGTGTTTTTGGTGTCCCGCACCTGATCCATGACGGTCAGCGGGTCCCCGCCGTCGGCGTAAACGGGGTCGTACAGGCTCACCGGGGCGCATACCGCGTCCAGGGCCTGGTGTACGTCTTCTATGGGGATGTCCAGTTCCCTGGCGATCTCCTCCGTGGTGGGCTCACGGCCCAGGCGGGTGGTCTGGGCCTCTTTGCATTGGAGCACCCGGTAGGCCACGTCCCGGATGGAGCGGGAGACCCGGATGGCGCTGTTGTCCCGCAGGTACCGTCGGACCTCTCCCGCGATCATTGGTACGCCGTAGGTGGAGAAACGCACCTGCTTGCTGGGATCGAAGTTGGAAATCGCCTTAATCAGGCCGATGCACCCCACCTGAAACAGGTCGTCCGGGTTCTCGCCCCGCTTGTCGAAGCGCTGAATGACAGACAGCACCAGCCGCAGATTCCCTTCGATGAGCTTCTCCCTGGCGGCTTCGTCCCCCTCCTTTGTCCGGCGGAGCAGGGCGTCCATCTCCACCTGGGACAGAACGGTCAGTCTGGATGTGTTCACGCCGCAGATCTCTACTTTTCCCTGCATGGTGTTCCTCCTGATTGTGAAAACTCGCAAAGATCCCACTGTACTTTGACTGGCTGTAAATGATCGTTTATGTTTTCGCCAACTGTAGGGCGGGGTCATGACCCCGCCCTACGATGGGTGCTGCGATAAACGATCATTTATAAGGCCAGACAGCCCGGCGGGACCGCTGCGCTTACCAAAAGTATTCCCCGAAGCCGCCGGATGATACCAGGAAAAATTTTTAGCGGTTTTTCACAAAAATATTGTGAGGAGGCAGAGGCCGCAACAAACTTTGACACTGATTTTTTACATTTTGTAAACTTTTTCGCCCCTTTTTTCTGCCAGGGATTTGCTTTCCGGCGGCGACGTAACATAACTGTTCCGCAACCGAGACCCCAATTATGCAAACGGATATGCATGTTTTCCACAAGGAGCGGTGGAAATCCAAAGCAGCAGAATACCTGTTGAAAACTCTGAGTTTTCCACATTCTCCACAAGTTTTTCCACAAGGGTTTTCCACAGGCACTGTGAATTGTGGATATTCAATTTTGGTTCACATAAAAAGAAGCGACACGATTCGAACAGTTTCCCATTTTTTCGAGGATTGTGGTTTTTACCATGGGTCAGATTTTGTGCAAAAATTCCCCCCTTGACAAGCAATGTGGAGTTTGGCGTGTTGAGAGTGGAGTGTGGAGTGAAGGCATCCGCTTCGCGGATGAATGGAAATGGTTTGTTTAGCTGCCTTGCACTGACGTTTCCTATATTTGAATCATTTCCGAAGGAGATGCCCAAACCCCACTCTACACACTCCACGCTCCACTCTCCCGCGCCGCTCTGCCTTGCGCATGAAAAAAATCTAAAAAAGGGGTTGATTTTGTTTGCCAGAGGCGCTATAATGAGAACCTGTATGGAAAACTTAAGAAGGAGGTGGAATCTATGCCCAATATCAAGTCCTCTAAGAAGGATGTCATTTCTTCCAAGATCGCTTATGAGAACAACAAGGCTAACAAGTCTGAGCTGAAGACCAACCTGAAGAAGTTCGACGCCGCTGTGGTGTCCGGCGACAAGGCTGCCGCTGAGGCTGCCTACAAGACTGCTGTTAAGGCTGTCGACCAGGCTGTCGTCAAGGGTCTCCTGCACAAGAACAACGCTGCCCGCAAGAAGAGCAGCATGACCCTGAAGCTGAACAAGCTGGCCTGATTTCTCTGAAAATATCTCCCTCCCGGCTTCCCCGGAGGGAGTTTTTTCATGCCCTGTCCCGGCGAAAAAACAGGAAACTTGCGCCCAAAAAGGCGTTGCTTTGGGACGGGTTTTTGATTATAATAGAAAACGCTGAGGGAAAGTGCAGCCTTCTGCCGTGCTTTTCCGCATACAGCATTTTACGGATATTCCTATGGGAGGTGAGGATTTGGCAAGGTTATCCGATCCTATCACCATTTTAAAGGGGGTGGGTTCTGCCAGGGCCAAGCAGTTTGCCAACCTGAATATCTTTACCCTCCGGGATTTGATCTGCCACTTTCCCCGGGGCTATGAGGACCGTACCCATCTGGTGCCCATTGAAAAGCTGGAGGTGGATGTGCCCGCCTGCTTCAAAGCCATGGTCATGAATACACCCAGGACTTCCCACGTCCGGAAGGGCCTGGACATTACCAAAGTTCAGGTGGCGGACCATACGGCCAGGCTGACACTGACTTTCTTCAACAACCGGTATGTGACGGAGCAGCTGCAGTATGGGCAGGAGTACATCTTTTACGGGGCGGTTTCCGGGGACTTCATCGGCTACAATATGACAAACCCGGTGTTTGAGACGCCACAGTCCCAGCCGGTGCTGACCCGGCGGGTGCTTCCCATTTACCCGTTGACTGCGGGGCTTAGCAACGCTGCCGTGCTGAAGGCAGTGCGGCAGGCGCTGGCTATCTGCGATCCTCCGGCGGAAATACTGCCTGCAGAGGTGCGGCAGAAATATGGAATCCTTCCTGCGGAGCAGGCCTACAGTGCTATCCATGAGCCACGGTCCATGGAGGAGGCGGAACAGGCGAAAAAAAGACTGGTGTTCGAAGAATTCTTTGTGTTCTCCGCCGGGCTGTCCCTGATGCGGACCTCCCGGGCGCAGAAGAAAACGGAACCCTATGCCGATTTAGACCTGAGCCCCTTCTATGCCTGCCTGCCCTTTACCCTGACCTCGGCCC
>JAEDOJ010000023.1 GCA_016302015.1 Oscillospiraceae bacterium
CTCTCCCTCCGTCAAAACCTACGGTTTTGCCACCTCCCTCGTCAGAGGGAGGCAGGGGTGCGGCGCAAAAATGTGAAACGGAACGTGTTTTCCAAAAAACATCCCGGTAATTTACAGATTCTTCAGTCTGTTTTCGCTTTCTTCCAGTTGCTTCAGCAGCGACTCCAGCTTTTCCGCCTTGGAGCGCTCAGCGGCCACCACCGCCTCAGGCGCCTTGGCAAGGAAGCCTTCGTTGCTCAGCTTGCCCCGGACGCCGGCCAGAGCCTTTGCGGTCTTTTCCCGCTCCTTGGAAATCCGCTCCAGTTCCTTCTCCACATCCACCAACTGGCTCATGGGCATATACAGGGCGGCATCGTGGGTGACGCAGGACGCCATGGACTCATGACCTTCGGGCTGCTCCCCGGAGACCAGCACCTCGTCGGCATAGGCAAGTCTGGTCATAAACTCGCTGCCGGACTCAAAAATGTCCTTTTTGGAGGTGACAACATACAAAGTGCACTTCTTGGAAGGCGGCACATTCATTTCCGCGCGGCGGTTCCGGACGGCACGAATGGCGTTCATAATGCTCTCCATCCCGGCCTCCTCTGCCTTGAAGGCCAGCTCCTCCCGGTATTTGGGCCAGGATGCCACAATCAGCGCAGAGCCTTCATGGGGAATGGCCTGCCAGATTTCCTCGGTGATGAAGGGCATGAAGGGGTGCATCAGCCGCAAAATCTGATCCAGAACGTAGAGCAGAACCTTCTGCGCCACCAGCTTTCTCTCCTCGTCCTCGCCGTACAGGCGGGTCTTGGTCAGCTCGATATACCAGTCGCAGTAGCTGTCCCAGATGAAGTCGTAGACCTTCTGGACGGCAACGCCCAGCTCGTACTTATCCAGATTCTCCGTCACGTCCCCGATCAGGGTGTTCAGCTTGGACAGAATCCACTTATCCGCCGTCTCCAGCTCCGTCAACTCAGGCAGTTCATTTTTCTCAATGCTGAGATTCATCATGACGTAGCGGCTGGCGTTCCACAGCTTATTGGCAAAGTTGCGCATGGCCTCGCAGCGCTCCACATAGAAGCGCATATCGTTGCCGGGAGAGTTGGAGGTAATCATGTTCATACGCAGAGCGTCAGAACCGAAGCGGTCGATCATATCCAGCGGGTCAATGCCGTTGCCCAGAGACTTGGACATCTTCCGCCCCTTGTCGTCACGAACCAGACCGTGAATCAGGACGGTGTGGAAGGGGGTTTTCCCGGTCTGCTTGCAGCCGGAGAAGATCATTCTGGCAACCCAGAAGAAGATGATGTCATAGCCGGTGGCCAGCACATCCGTGGGATAGAAATATTTATAATCCTCAGACTCCGTATCCGGCCAGCCAAGGGTCTCGAAGGGCCACAGGGCGGAGGAGAACCAGGTATCCAGCACGTCCTCGTCCCGGGTGATATTCCTGCTGCCGCACTTCTCGCATTGACAGGCGTCCACTCTGGAAACGGTGGTATGACCGCAGTCTCCGCAGTACCAGGCGGGAATCTGATGACCCCACCAGAGCTGACGGGAAATACACCAGTCACGGACATTTTCCATCCAGTTGGTATAGGTCTTGGTGAACCGTTCGGGGACGAATTTGGTCTCGCCCTCATAGACCACCCGGAGGGCTTCCTCTGCCAGAGGCTTCATCTTCACAAACCACTGGGCGGAGATAATGGGCTCCACATCCCGGTGGCAGCGATAGCAGGTGCCCACGTTATGATTGTACGGCTCCACCTTGACCAGATAGCCTTCCGCCTCCAGATCGGCAACGATCTGCTTTCTGGCCTCATAGCGATCCAGACCCTGATACTTGCCGCCGAATTCGTTGACAACGCCCTTGTCGTCCAGAACCCGGATGACCTCCAGATTATGGCGCAGACCCACCTCAAAGTCATTGGGGTCGTGGGCGGGGGTCATCTTCACGCAGCCGGTGCCGAAGTCCATCTCCGCATAGTCGTCTGCCACCACGGGGATTTCCTTGTTGAGCAGAGGCAGGATGACCTTTTTGCCTACGATATCCTTATAACGTTCATCGTTGGGGTTGACGCAGACGCCGCTGTCGCCCAGCATGGTCTCCGGGCGGGTGGTGGCGACGATCACTTCCCCGCTGCCGTCTGCCAGAGGATAGCGGATATGCCACAGGTTGCCGGGCTTGTCCACGTATTCTACCTCTGCGTCAGACAAAGCGGTGATACAATGGGGGCACCAGTTGATGATGCGGCTGCCCTTGTAGATCAGTCCCTGCTCGTAGAGGTTGACGAAGACCTCACGGACGGCGGCAGAGCAGTTTTCGTCCATGGTGAAACGGGCACGTTCCCAGTCACAGGAGGCGCCCAGCTTCTTCTGCTGCTCCACAATCCGGTTGCCGAAGCGGTTTTTCCAGTCCCAGACCTTTTCCAGGAACTTTTCCCGCCCCAGATCGTATCGGGTCAGACCTTCCTTCCGAAGCTCCTCCTCCACCTTGATCTGGGTGGCAATTCCCGCATGGTCAACGCCGGGAACCCACAGCGCCGCATAGCCCTGCATCCGCTTGAACCGGATCAGAACGTCCTGGGTCGCAGCGTCCATGGCATGACCCATATGAAGCTGGCCGGTGACGTTGGGGGGCGGCATGACAATGGTGAAGGGTTTCTTGTTGGGATCCCGCTCCGTGTGGAAGTAGCCGCCGTCGTTCCAGAATTTGTACAGCCGTGCCTCCACATCCTTGGGATCGTAGGTCTTTGGTAATTCTCTTGCCATAGTATTTCTCTCCTTTGGAGTATTTCGCAATAAAAAATCGCCCTGAACCGAAGCTCAGGGCGAAGTAATCCGTGGTACCACCTGAATTCCCATAAAAATGGGCACTCAATCTCTGTAACGGGAGAACCCGTGCGAACCTACTGTCTTCAGTTCACCGGCTCGGAAGCGACCTTCATCGTTTTTTCACGGAAGCTTTCACCAGCCGCTTCCTCTCTGAGGTGAAAATCAACGATTACTCCTCTTCTTCAACGCTTTTTCCATCTTTCCGATATCATATCGGATCAAATCCGATTTGTCAAGGTTTATTTCGGCACAAAGGCGTTCATGGCCTCCGCCAGTCCCGCCAGCAGCGCCTTTGCCTTGTCCTGATCCAGATCCACGGCGGTCAGGTACAGCTTGACCTTCGGCTCCGTGCCGGAGGGACGGACGATCACGCTGCCCTTGTCTCCCAGCACCAGCGTGACCACGTTGGACTTGGGCAGCGTCACAGGCGTCTCCTCGCCGGTGATCAGGTTTTTGCACAGGCGGCTCTGATAGTCGGTGCAGGTGGTGACCGCCACGCCGCACAGCTCCGTGGGAACATTGGCACGGAAGTCCGCCATGAATTTTGCGGACAGCTCCATGGCGTTGGGGCCCTTCAGTTCAATGCTGATGACCTTTGCCTCATGATAGCCCAGCTCCGCATAAAGGGCGTCCATCTTCTGCGCCATGTTCATCCCTTCCCGCTTCAGCTTTGCAGCCAGATCGCAGGTCAGCATGGAGGCCACCACAGCGTCCTTATCCCGGGCGTAGGTGCCCTTTAAGTACCCGCAGCTCTCTTCAAAGCCGAAGACAAAGCGATGCTCCTCTCCTGCTTCTTCCAGCGCCAGAATCTCGCCGCCGATGTACTTAAAGCCGGTGAGAACTGCCTTGACCTTCACGCCGTACTTGGCGGCAACCTTGTCCGCCAGCGGGGAGGACACGATGCTGCGGACGGCAACGGGATTCTCCGGCAGTCTGCCCTGCGCGGACAGCTCTCCCAGAACATAGTCCATCAGCAGGCAGCCCAGCTCGTTGCCGGACAGCTTGCGGAAGCCGTCGCCCCAGGGCACCGCGATGGCCACACGGTCGCAGTCCGGGTCAGTGCCCAGGATCAGGTCGGGGTGGGTATTTCTCGCGATTTTGTAGCACTCGTTCAGAGCGGCGTCGGTCTCAGGGTTGGGATATTCGCAGGTCTTGAAGTCCCCGTCCGGCTGCTCCTGCACCTTCACCACGTCCACATTCACGCCGAGTCTCCCCAGAACCTCACGGACAGGCTTGTTGCCGGTGCCGCAGAGGGGGGTGTAGAGGAGATTCAGGTTGTCAGAGGGGGTCTGGGCGATCCGCTCCTGCAGCACTCTCCGGTAATACCGCTCCCAAAGCTCGGGGGCAATGTATTCCACCTTGCCGTCAGCCATCTGATACTCGAAGGACTTTTCAGCAGGAACAAAGTAGTCAATTTTGGAAATCTCGTTAAAAACAATCGCCGCCGGCTCGTCGGTCATCTGGCAGCCGTCCGGGCCGTAGCACTTGATGCCGTTATAAGCGCCGGCATTGTGGCTGGCGGAGACCACGATGCCGCAGCCGCATTTCAGCTCACGAACCGCATAGGACAGCATGGGGGTAGGCGCCAGCTCATGATACACATAAACGTGAACCCCCCGTTCAGCCAGGGCAACGGCGCAGATTTCCGCATATCTCCGGGAGTTGTGGCGGGAATCGTAGCCGATGGCGCACTTCTGGGGCAGGTCGGTGGAGCAGAGCCACGCCGCCAATCCCTGTGCGGTGCGGCGAACCGTGTAATCATTCAGGCGGTTGGTACCCAAGCCCATAATGCCACGGATACCGGCAGTGCCAAACTGCAGCTCCCCGCCGAAGGCACCCTTTACGGCGTCATCGTCCGCTGCCATGGCCTTTAATTCGGCTTTCTCCTTTTCCGACAAAATTGCGGTGTTGCACCAAACCTGATAGCGTTCCAAGTAATCCATATTGTACTCCCTTCAATCTGATATTTCCTGTTGGATAAAAAGCAGGTCAATTGATCTGAATTGACCTGCTTAAAATTACACATCTTCGATAATTGCGGAGGACTTTGCGGGCTTCTGGGTCTGAGGCGCAGTGATGGCACGGAACTTTGCCCGGGCATCCCGAACCTGTCCCAGAGACTCTGCCACGGCCTCTTCGGTGCGGCGCAGAGCGTCGTCCACATAGTCGTTGGTGACCTGCTTCAGCTCCTTGATCTTCTCCTGTGCGGCACGAACCATCTCGTTGGCCTGGTTCTTTGCCTCGTTGTAGATGGCTTCCTGGGTGACCAACTGGCGCGCCTGTGCCTGAGCATTCTTCATGATGTTCTCGGCTTCACGCTTTGCGCTGTTGATCAGCTCGCCCCGGGAGTCCAGAATGCTTCTGGCCTGCTTCAGGTCGCCGGGAAGCTGGTTGCTGATCTCGTCCAGCAGATCCAGCACACGCTCTCTCTCAATGGAACACTTGTCGCCGCTGAAGGGCACACTTTTTGCATCCTGCACCATTTCATACAATGTGCCGATGAGTTCTTCAATACCATGTTCGTTCATAGGGGAACCTCCTTGTGAATCAGTTATTCTTCATTTTTTCGTGAAATACATCAATGATTTCCGACGGGAGAAGATCCGTCAGATCCGCGCCATAGAACCCCATTTCCTTCACAGCGCTGGAACTCAGATACATATACTGGTGCTCCGCAGTCAAAAAGAGGGAATCTAATTCCGGGTTGAGTTTTTTGTTGATCATTGCCATCTGGAACTCTTTTTCAAAGTCGGAACCGGCCCGAAGACCCTTGACAATGGTGCAGCAGTTGTGCGCTCTGGCGTACTCCGCCAGAAGGCCGCTGTGGGAATCCACCGTGACGTTGGACAGGTGGGTGGTCACCCGGCGCAGCATGGCTTCCCGTTCCTCCAGAGAGAACAGGGGATTTTTTCCGGCGTTGACCATGACGCAGACGATCACCTGATCAAACAGCCGGGCGGCTCGTTCAATGATATTCAGGTGACCGTTGGTAACCGGGTCGAAGCTGCCGGGGTATACGGCGATTTTCATAAAACATCCTTTGTGCGGCGGAAGAGCGTGATGGTCGTCTTGCCGTAGTGGTAATCTTTGGAGCGTGTCAGTCCCGGAAATTCCTCGTCAAGGGGCTTTCCCAAGGGGCGTTCCGTTACAATTATACCACCTTCCGCCAAAATGTCAATTTCTGAGATGGATTTTAATGCATTTTCCAAATATTTTTCTGCATAAGGGGGGTCGAGAAAGATCAGGCGGAACTTTTTCCGGCAGGAGGCCAGATAGGTTCTGTAGTCACAGCGCACCACTTCTCCCTTCGCCTCCAGATGGGTACGGCGGAGGTTTTCCCGAATCACAGAAACCGGCTCCTGCCGCTCGTCCACAAAAACGGCGTGGGTGGCGCCCCGGCTCAGGGCTTCAATCCCCAGTTGACCGGAGCCCGCAAACAGATCCAGCACCTCTCCCACGGTTTCAAATTGAATGATATTAAACAGCGCCTGCTTCACCCTGTCCGCCGTGGGACGGGTCAGCATGCCCTCCGGGGCCTTCAGATTGGTTCCCCGTGCCGTTCCGGTAATGACTCGCATAGCTCACTCCTGATGGTAAAATTCATAAACAGCCCTGGCCGCAGGCTCCGGCAGGACGGCCTTCAGCTCCTCCACCCCGGCATTTTTGATGGCCTGAATGGATTTGAAGTGCTTTAACAGCGCCAGACGGCGTTTTTCCCCGATGCCGGGAATCTGATCCAGTTGAGATCCCTTGACCCGCTTGCTCCGCAGGGTGCGGTGGTAGGTGATGGCAAAACGGTGGGTCTCCTCCTGAATCCGCCCGATCAGGGCAAAGACGGCGGGAACCGCCTGAATGCCGATCTCTCTGCCGTCGGGCAGAGTCAGCGCTCTGGTGCGGTGACGGTTGTCCTTGACCATACCGAAAATGGGAATGGAAATTCCCATGGCGCAGAGGGCTTCCCGCACGGTTTCCCCATGGACGGCGCCGCC
Organism: Oscillospiraceae bacterium; assembly: GCA_016302015.1. The sequence continues at coordinate 6,804 of JAEDOJ010000023.1, forward strand.
GTCAATGAGCAGAGCATCCGGTTTCTCGTCAAAGCCCTTGTCCCCGTCCAGAAAATGGCAGAATCTTCTGCACACCACCTGCCGCATGGCGGCATAGTCGTCCTGATCCTCCATATTTTCCAGCTTGAACCGCTTATAATCGCTTTTTTTCGGCTTGCCGTCCACAAATACCGTCATGGAGGCCACAATGTCCGTCCCGGCGATATTGGAAATATCATAGGCTTCCAACCGCTGGGGGTAGGCCGGCAGGGACAGCAGCTTCTGCAGCAGGGTCAGCGTGCCGTTCAAGCGTTCTGTTGCGGTGGTCACACGTTCCGCCTCCTGCTGGGCATTTTTCAACGCCAGGTCGGACAGACCCTTGTTGTCCCCCCGACGGGCAACGAGAATCCGAACCTTTTTCCCTAATTGTTCCTGCAGCAGCTGGGCAAAGGGCTCCGAATCTTCCATGGCAAAGGGCAGCAGAATCCGCTTCGGCGCACTTTGCCGGGCCAGATAATACTGCTTCACCAGAGAGGATACCGCCTCCTGCGGGTCATCCGCAACAGACAGGATTTCATAATCCTTGTCCATCAGATTCCCGCCGATAAAATGAAGCACCGCAAAGCAGGCCTTGGCCTCCGTCTGGTACCAGCCGATGACGTCCGTATCCGCCATGGTTCCGGCGGTGACAAGCTGCCGCTCCCCCAGCGCTTCAATGGCCTTCATCCGATCCCGGAACATCACCGCCTTTTCAAACTCCAGCGCCTCCGCAGCCTGTTCCATCTGCTGCTTCAGAGCTTCACACAGGGGCTTGTACTTCCCTTCCAGTAAAAGCTGCGCCTGCTCCATACGGCTGCGGTACTCCGTCTGAGACACTTCCTCCCGGCACCAGCCCTCGCATTTTTCCATATGGAAATTCAGGCAGGGGCGTTCCTTTCCCCGGTCTCTGGGAAATTTTTTGCTGCAATCCGGCAGGCGGAAGGTGTCCTTGATAATCCGGATCACCTGATTGGAACGACCCCGGCTTCCGTAGGGGCCGAAATATTTCGCCCCATCGTCCTTCACCCGGTTGGTCAGGGTGATGACGGGATAAGGCTCTCTCATGTCCAGCCGCAGGTAGGGATAGCCCTTGTCATCCTTCAGCAGGATATTGTACTTGGGCATATAGTGCTTGATCAGCGAGCATTCCAGCACCAGAGCCTCAAACTCGCTGGCCGCGCGAATCGTCTCGAAATGGTCCACCAACGAGACCATTCGCTTTGTTTTCGCATTGTGGGAGGCGGTGTCCTGAAAATACTGACTCACACGGTTTTTCAGCTTTTTGGCCTTGCCCACATAGATCACCGTGTTTTCGGCGTTTTTCATCAGGTAGACCCCCGGCTCATAGGGCAGGGAGGCCGCCGCCGCCTTCAATTCTTCCTTCGTCATATGATCACCGTGATAGAAAGCTGTCCCAAACGCAGCGCGCTTGGGACAGCCATGTGGTCAATTCTAAAGAGCCGCCGCTCTGTTTCATCAGAGGTTCTCTTAATAAACGTCCTTCACCAGCATAGCGGAAAGCTCTTTCACAGCAGCTTCCTCATCGGGGCCCTCCGCCATGAGCGTAATCTCAGTTCCGGTGGTAATGCCCATGGAGAGAACGCCAAGAAGACTCTTGGCATTGATCTTTCGATCCTCGACCTCAACCCAAATGCTGGAACGGAATTCATTGGCCTTCTGAATGAAGTAAGTAGCCTGCTTGTTGTGGAGGCCGGACTCGCACTTCACTACGGTTTTTTCTGTATACATTCGTGTCACTCCTTAAATCACGATTATTTACGAAGTCTATATGATAATATACGTAAATTTCGGTATTTTGTCAACACATTTTTACCGGGATAATTCAGCAATTCAGTTCGGCGATGGTCACGCCGTCCTCGCCCTCGCCGTACACACCCAGACGGAAGCGTTTGACTGTCCGGTTATGCTTCAATTCCTCGTGGACGGCCTTTCGAAGGACGCCGGTGCCCTTGCCGTGGATGATCCGCACCTGCGCCAGATTTGCCAGCATGGCGCTGTCCAGGAAGATGGACAGGGTGGCAACGGCCTCACCCGCGGTCATGCCCCGGAGATCCAGCTCCGTGGCGGCGGCCTGATTGCGGAACTCCCGCTTGCTGCGCTCGATGATTTTCTTCACCTGCTGCTGGGTCTCTTCAATCAAATAGACCTCCTCCGGCTGGGCGGTGATTTTCATAATCCCCGCCTGAAGCTGGTAGCTGCCGTCCTTCTGAATGGCAAGCACCTGCGCCTTGGTGCCGAATTTCAGGATCTCCACCGTGTCGCCTACCTTGATGGCACGGCTGGGGGCAGGACGCTTGGGGGCTTCCTGCCTGGCGGAGAAGGCCTCCTCCGCTTCGTTCAGCTTCTTCCGCAGCTCCGCCTGTTTGGCGTTGCTGCCCTGCACGTCCGCCGAATCCCGCATCTGCTTGCGAAGCTGCTTCAGCTCCTCCGCCACCTCGTTGGAGACTCGTCGGGCATTGTCAATGATGGCCTGCGCCTCCGCTCTGGCAGAACGCATGGCCTTTTCCCGCTCCCGCTTGATCTCCCCGTAGTATTCCTCAGATTTCGCCCGCATCTGCTCCGTTTCCAGCTTCAGCCGCTGGGCTTCCAGCTTGGCAGTCTCCATCTGCTGGCGCTGCTGCTCCAACTGCGCCAGAACGTCCTCAAAATTCTTGTCGTTTTCATTGACAAAGCTCTTTGCCTTGTCAATGATCAGCTCCGGCAGACCCAGCCGCTTGGAAATGGCAAAGGCATTGGACTTGCCGGGAATGCCGATGAGAAGCTTATAAGTCGGTCGCAGCGTCTCCACGTCAAACTCGCAGGAGGCGTTCATAACCCCCTCCGTCCGCATGGCATAGAGCTTCAATTCCGCATAGTGGGTGGTTGCCGCCACCTTGCTGCCGCATTTCCGGCAGAATTCAATCAGCGCCGTGGCCAGAGCGGCGCCCTCTGCCGGGTCGGTGCCCGCACCCAGCTCGTCAAAGAGCACCAACGTCTCATCATCACAGCATTCCACAATTTCCACAATATTTTTCATGTGGGCGGAGAAGGTGGACAGGGACTGCTCAATGGACTGTTCATCGCCGATGTCCGCCAGCACCGTCTTGAACACGGAGACGGCGCTGCCGTGGTCGGCGGGAATGTGCAGACCGCACTCCGCCATCAGGGTCAGAAGGCCGATGGTCTTCAGGGTGACGGTCTTGCCGCCGGTGTTGGGGCCGGTGATAATCAGGGTGTCGAAATCCGTCCCCAGACGGAGGGTGATGGGCACCACCTTTTTCCTGTCAATCAGAGGATGTCTGGCCTTGACCAGCTCAATGGTGCCGTTGGTACGGATTTCCGGCTCCATGCCGTCCATCTTCAGAGACAGCCTCGCCTTTGCGAAGATCACATCCAGCGCCACCAGCATCTCATAGCTGGTGGTAATATTCTCCCGGAAGGAGGCCGCTTCCGCGGAAAGCTCCGCCAGAATCCGCTCAATTTCCTTTTTCTCCCGGAGCAGCAGCTCCCGCAGGGCGTTGTTGGCATTCACCGCGGACATGGGTTCAATGAAGAAGGTGCCCCCGGAGGAGGAAACATCGTGAACCAGACCGGGAATTTCGCTCTTGTATTCGCTCTTCACCGGAACCACATACCGGTCTCCCCGGAGGGTGATGATGGGATCACGGAGGTATTTGGAATAGCTGGGAGAGGAAATGATCTTCTGGAGAGACTCCTTCACCTTTGCGCTCTGAATCCGCATATGGCGGCGGATATCCGCCAGCTCGCTGCTGGCGGCGTCGGCAATTTCCTCCTCGGAGATGATGGAATTGGAAATTTTTTCCTCCAGATAACGGTTGGGCGTCAGCTCCTGAAAGCAGTAATCCAGCTTCGTTTCCGTATAGTCTCCGTTATAATAGGCCTTGGCGTTGCGGATGCACCGCAAAACACCGGCAATCCGCAGCAGCTCCACCGGGGTCAGGCAGCCGCCCCGATCAGCCCGTTCCAGAGAGGCGCCGATGTCCTTGAGCTCATGGAAGGAGGGCGCTCCCTTTAGGATCACCAGCTTGCAGGCGGCGGTGGTCTGTCCCTGCAAAATTCTGATTTCTTCTTCATCGTCCAAGGGCGTCAGCTTTTTACACCGCGCCTTGGCGCTTTCGCTGTGAGCGCAGTCCGCAAGCAGGTTCAGCACTGCGTCAAGCTCTAATTTATTCAATGATTTTTCATATAGCTCTGTCATGATTTTATCCTCATAAGAACAGTGATTTATAGGTATCCAAGGCAGAAAAGCTCCGCTCCAGCCGCATGGTCAGATATCCCTCCGTCAGGTTGCTCAATTCCTTCAGACCGGCCTCAGACAGGGTGAAGGAGAACAGCTTTTTGGGGTCTGCGCCGCAGATAAACCGCATGGCCGCCAGAGTTCCCGGGGAAAGGGGCATACGGATGCTCCGCCCCTCGTCCATCTGACAGGAGGCGCATTGCGCCACCCCGTGGGTGATATTGAACCGGTCGGGCTGGGGGCTGCCGCAAACCCCGCAGCACCGCAGATCCGGCAGAAAGCCGGAAATACAGGCAGAGCGGAGTTCAAAAACCGCCTTCACCAAAAGCTGGGGCTTGTGCAGCTTTCCCAGAGAATACAGGCTGTTGAGCAGGAGGGACAGCAGCTCCGGCACGGGGTCAGAGTCCTGCGCCAGCATATCCGTAACCTGAACGAAATAGGAGGCCAGATAGAACAGCTCAATATCCTTCTGCAATTCCGGGAACAGCTCCTGAGAGACTGCCTCCGTGATCACGCATCTGCCCTGCTGCTCCAGCCAGGTGAACTCGGAACAGGTCAGAAGCTGGCAGGCGGCCTTCAACCGGCTGCGCCCGGTTCTCACGCCTCTGGCTCTCAGGGTCAGCTTGCCGTAATTCCGGGTCAGCACCGTGAGCAGCTTGTCGCTGTCCTTATAATTGACCTCCCGCAGGACGAAGCCCACATCTTTTTCGTACATATCTGTTTCCTTATGTAATGCGAGCCTGGTCAGCCCGCCTGTTTCTTGTCCCTTGCTTTCAGATAGAAAAGATACGCTTCCGGTGCGCCGGTTTCCATGAATAAATCCCAGAAAAATGCAGCGTCCATAGGAAAACCCCTTTCATATTCTACTTGACTTTAGGATTTCCCCGTTTCACTTTTCTATCCTTGGATATTATTGATAACCGAAGTTCCGGATCAGGAAGTCGCTGTCCCGCCAGTTTTCCTTCACCTTCACCCAGGTCTGCAAAAATACCTTGGTTCCCATAAATTTTTCGCAGTCATTTCTGGCGGCGGTGCTGATTTTTTTCAGCATGGCGCCGTTTTTGCCGATAATGATCCCCTTGTGGCTGGCCTTTTCGCAGTAGATGGTGGCGTCCACGTCGATGACCCCGTTGTCCCGCTCGGAGAATTTTGTGATTTCCACAGCGGTGCCGTGGGGAATTTCCCGCTCCAGATTCCACAGCAGCTTTTCCCGGATGATCTCCGCAATCACCTGCCGCTCCGGCTGGTCGGAGGTCATGTCCTCCGGGAAGAAGAAGGGACTTTCCTCAGCATATTTGGCGCACTCGTCCAGAAGCGCCTTCACCCCATCGTTAAACCTGGCGGAAATGGGCATCACTGCGTCAAATTTGAACTTTTCCGAATAGGTCGCAATGACGGACAGCAATTCGTCCTTGTCCTGGACGGTGTCGATCTTATTGATGACCAGAATGGCAGGTGCCCCGCTGGCCTTGATTTGCTCAAGCAGATTTTCTTCCTGAGGGCCGATGTTGGCAATGGGCTCCACCAGCAGCAGCACCAGATCCACATCTGCCACGGACTCCCGCACCACGTCCACCATATAATCTCCCAGCTTGGTTCTGGGCTTGTGGAAGCCGGGGGTGTCGATAAAGACCAGTTGGGTGTCCCCTCTGGTCAGCACGCCGCAGATCCGGTTTCTGGTGGTCTGAGGCTTGTTGGACACGATGGCAATCTTCTCTCCCACCAGATGGTTGATCAGGGTGGACTTCCCCACGTTGGGTCTGCCGGCAATGGTAATCATTACGGATTTTGTACTCATACTTCTCTCCTGTTTAATCTCTTGTAATACCGAGCTGTGCGGCAATCAGTTCTTCCCGAAGCCGCATCTGCCGCTTCATCGGCCCCTCGTCCAGATGGTCATAGCCCAGCAGATGGAGGACGGAATGGATGGTCAAATAGCCAATCTCCCGTTTCAGGGAGTGACCGAAGCGTTTGGCCTGATCTCTGGCCCGCTCCAGAGAAATGGCCATATCTCCCAGAGGAATCAGGCCGGTTTGGGGATCGATATAGGGCGAAACGTCCGCCGGAAACTGCCCCGGCTCCAACTGGAACATGGGGAAGGACAGCACATCTGTTTCCCTGTCCACGTTCCGCATGGCCTTGTTGATGGCATGAATCCCCTCGTCGTCGGTGACCAGCACATTGATCTC
>JAEDOJ010000213.1 GCA_016302015.1 Oscillospiraceae bacterium
CATCAGACCAGTCAGACCATTCAGACTCTGCATATTCGTACTTTTCAAAGCCGCAGCCCTCCCGCTTGCAGCGGTAGGTCGTGGCTTCCCCATGCTGGCAGGTGGCAGGCTGGACGCCGATGGACACGAAATCGTGTCCCAGAGGCTCAACATAGGAGTCCGTGACGGTTCCGGAGCATTCGGTGCAGGTATGGACGGTATAGCCCCGGTCGGTACAGGTAGGCGCAAAGACCTCATCGGTAAAGGTGTGGACATGGGAGCTGATTTCCAGATTCCACCGGGAGGCTGCGTCTGTGTTCCGATGGAAGGCTGTCACCCTTGCGTTCGCCTCTGCAACACCGCCCCATGCGTTCCAATAGTAGCCGTTGACGGCGGAGAGAATGCCCACGGTTCCGTCCCCATTGGGCATGACCTGCCACATTTCTCCTCTTTCGTAGGCAGAGGGGTTATTCCCGGTCTTTTCGGTGCCCAGACGGATGTCGCCGTTTTCATATTTGACCGTCTTTCCGGTAGAGCGCTGGAAAATGGCGTAATACCCGTTATTCAGGTCGACGAATGTGAACACTTCATCCATCGTGGAGGACTTGAGATTGATCGCAAGGCCGGTCTTGTCGCCGTTCAGGGTGACGGCATAGCTGCTGTCAATGGCGGAGCTGAGGACAAGCTCTCCCTCCAGCTCCAGCAGAGAGGTGGTAACCGGGTTCAGAACCCACTTCTGCGCGTTGGAATCGTTATGGGTCCAGCACCGCACATTGGTGGAATTCTCCATGGTGCCGTTGTCCACATCCATTGCAAGGTAGTTGCACTTGGAGCTGAAGGTGTAGGTTCCGTCGGCATTGGGCAGCACCGACCATTTCTGCGCGGCGGAACCGTTGTCGGTGTACTGGGCAATGTTGGCTCCCTTGGCCGTATCGGCATTGGTTACGTCCAGGCACTTATTGGAGTGAAGGGCACGGATGGTATAGTAGCCCTCGTCGTCGTGGTAGATCGCAAATTTCTGATGGTTTCCGCCGTTGTACTGATAGAGGATCAGATTGGTGGAATTGTCCTCTCCGGCGTTGGAGATGTCCAGACCGAATCTCCCGTCCGCGGCGGAATTGATGGAATACACGCCGTCCGGCAGGACAGGCAGGAGCTTGTAGCCCCATTTCTGGGCAGCCGTTCCGTTATCTGACCACAGGCCAACCGGGTTCTGGTCCGCAATGGTTCCGTTGGAAATGTCAATGCACTTCTGATTGCTGAAGCTGCGGAAGGTCACGGAACCGTCGTCATTGGACAGCAGGTGCCATTTTACATTATCTCCGCTGTTGGAGGCAGCCTGCGTGATACTCCCATCGGAGGCCATGCCCAGATACATCCCGGAGGCCAGGTTGCGAATGGTATAGTAGCGCAGAGGAGGATTATACTGCTCGATGACAAAAATCCGGGCATCGGACTGTGTTGCCGGAGCGATCACCGTCCTGGCGCCCTCAGCAGTGGAGTCGCCCTCCATGGCAAGGCTGAAGCCGGAGTCGCCCTTGGCGGTGAACACATAGGCGCCGCTGGGCAAATCCAGCAAATACCGGTTGGCGACCCGGTTCTCTCCCTGATTGTCCACATAGTGCTTATAATAGGAATAGTTATTGGAGCCAAAGGCGTCCCGCAGGTCGGAATAGTTGGCTTTGTAGCAGTTCAAATTGAAGTTCGCGCTGCCCTGTCTTCCCTCACCGACACCATAGTCAACAAAATGAATGAGCGCTTTGCCGTAGTCGGTACCCATAGCATTCTTCAGGTCGGAATAATTGTCCAGATACCATTTTACATTGAACACCGGGCTGGCGCACCGACCCTCTGCAACTCCGTGATTGATCCAATGCTCCTTGGCCGCAGCGTCGGTATAGGAAGCAAGATCCGGGTTATTCGCCTTGTAGTAGGCGGCGTTGAACACCAGCGGGTCTGTATACTGGCTGGGGGTGGTAACCGGGTAGTTGTTGGGCATATCAATGTAGTAAATACCGTTTTTATACTTGAGATAGGAAACCATCTCGCTCCAGGTACGCTGTACCATGGTAACCCGGCAATAGCCGTCAAAGTTGCCCTCGTAGGTGTAGACGTAGGTATCGTCTCTGCCCGCATAGACCAGACTATGGTTAAAGCCGTCCTGCCCCACATTGGTGCGGATATGTGCGCCGGGCTTCACGGAAGAGCCGAAGAGATTTTTCAGATAGGTGGCATTGATGCTCCCGCGGCTGACATTGGTAACCGCCTTATAATAGCCGTTGCCTGTGCCGTCAGTAGGCACAACGCCAAAAAGCCGCCAGAAGGTGTAGCGGGCAAAGCCGCAGCACTGCCAGCCGAGGGAGTCCACGGTCTGTCCGTTATAGACATAGTATCTCCTGCAGGCGTTATGGCCGCTGCAGGGATTGCCCGTGGTGGTGCAGCAGGAGCCGTTGGGATATTCCGGAAGAGGCAATTTTACGTTGCCCACCTTGGTGGTATAGCTGGAATAGTTTGTGCCGTAAATTCCCGCGGAAACGCTGGTCACAGGGAAAGCCCCCAGAACCAGAGCCAGCGCCAGCAGGAGCATCACAGCCCGTTTCAGGTTTTTCTTCATGTTATTCCTCCCATTGAATCTTCACGTTTTCTCTGTCAAAGTCGGACAGCATATCAATTTTAGTATAACTTCAGGCGGGCAAACCGTCAAGGCAAAAAGCACGATTTTCCACACTTCATCGCTGACTTCGGCACATTCTCCAAAATATTCCAGGGGTTTTTGTGCAAAATACAGAATTCCCCTCCAGATTTCTGTTGCAAATCATCAGATAACGTGGTATACTCTCTCATACCAATCACCAATTAAAATGTGCAGTGCACATTTTAATTGCGATATCGTGATTGGT
>JAEDOJ010000214.1 GCA_016302015.1 Oscillospiraceae bacterium
TGGGTCAGAGGATCTTCCCCATACTGCCCTACCCGGTAGAGGACGTTCCCAGCGCCGGGCGGGTTCTGAGGATAGTAGCTCAGGTAACTGCCCGTGCCTACGGGACAAACAATGTAACTGCCATCGGCGGTGTGGCGGATGAGATACTGCTGATACCTGGCTCCGTTGGCGGTTTTCAAGGTCAGGTTGTTGCTTCCGTCCCAGACTCTGCCGTCCTCGGCGGCGACGGTATAGACGCCGTCAATGAGGCTGTCCAGCGGCTGAAGCTTCCAAAGCTGGTGCTGACTGTTGTCATAGAACTGCCACTGACCCACGGTCTGATTTTCCGCAACGGTTCCATTGCTGAGATCCAGCGCCTTGTCTGTGGCGGCGTTGACGATGGAACAGAAGCCGTCCGTCTGCCGGACGATCACCCATTTTTGCAGCAGTTCCCCTTCTCCGGTCTGCTTCTCTGCGCCAAAGACGGAATAGCTGCCGTTTCGGTTGACGGTGAGATACTGATTCGTAGTTAGACTGCGGATGAAATAGGTACCGTCTGCGTTGCGGGTGAAGGCGAAGCGGGTATCGGGAGTATTCCGGAACTCCTTCAGCTTGAGACCGCCGTCCATGGCAATGCAGTAGGCCTCATTCTTGGCGCTGGCCAATTCATAGACACCGTCGTATATGGCGGAGCCTTGCGCAAAGGTCTGTTCCACCGGACGGTCAATGCTGAACCGCACATTACGGAACACCGCATTCAGCTTTTCCGTGCCCACGGTGAAGTCCGTAATGGGCTGGGAGAGCTTCTGCGTGAAGGAGCGGGTGTTGGCGCCCGTGAACGTGACCGTGATCTCGTTCGCCGCCCCATCATAGACCACCTCCAGATGCAAGGCGTTGTCCGCGGGAGGCTGGCTGATGCCGCCGGGCACATAGTGCCAGCCGGAGGAGACGTTATAGAGGTTGAACCAGGGCAGATCTCCGTAGCTTGCATCGTTGCCGGTAAGCTGCAGCACGCACCGTTCGTTCCAGATCAGGGAGGTATTGTCATCCAGATGGTAGCCCAGCATGATCTGCGCCGACCGGTTGGCGGCGTACACGTCCACATCAGCACTGTAGGTGAAGGAATTTCCGCCCACATAGGTGCCGGTCAGATTTTTGGTCACCCACTGGTTGACATCGGTGGTATAGGTATTACGCCTGGTCTCGGTCTGATAGGGCGTGGGCTTTACATTGAGTGCGGGTGCGCCATGCCGATCCAGCTCCACCCGCTGGAAGCACAGAGGACGGAACCCGCCCAGATTTTCTCCGCTGCGACCGTGGTAGGCGATCCACAGGTCGCCGTACTTGTCCGTGAAGAAGGAGTTGTGCCCCGGACCGTTGATGCCGTTGCCCGTGGACAGATAAGGCTCCGACAGCTTTGTCCAGTTGGCTCTGTCCAGCAGGCTGTCCGGGTTTTCCATGTATCCGCTGACGCCGGGCTTGAATTCCAAAAAGCCCAGCAGATAACGGGCGCCGCCGTAGGCGTTGGCGGAATAGGAGCAGAACAGCCGGTTGCCTAATTGCAGGAAGTGGGGGCCTTCATTCAGCCAACTGTTGGTGTCGTCCACCTCGTTTTCCCAGGGATAATCGCCGCCCGTGAACAGCTTCACCCGGGTAGAGAAGTCCGCCTCACGGAAGTTTTTCATTTTTACAAGGAAAAGATAGTTTTCCACCTTCAACTGATTGCCGGTCAAAGGATCCACATAGGCGCTGTTAATGGATGTTTTCTGGTTGTACATCAGGAAAATCTGTCGCTCCCCGTTGCTGTCCCTGAAGGTCAGAATGGTGGGGTCGATGCAGAAATCCTCCTGCTTCCAGTCAAACAGGTAGCCGCCGAAGGTAAAGTCGCTGTTCCACAGGTCGCTGCCGGAGGAGACCATGTAGCAGAGCTGATACTTATACCCCGTGGAGCCGTCGTCGTAGGTAACAGGACGCTTCCGGCTGAAATAGATATACCAGCAGCCGCCGTCCTCGTCATAGACAAATTCCGGCGCCCAGGTGGAGGCATCGGTGACGCCCATGGCGGTCAGTTCCTCCTCCGGCACCTGATAGACCTTCCTGCGCTGGCTGGAATCGGACAGGGCAGAGAGATTCTCGCTGCGGTAGAGCCAGAGGCTGTTGCCCTTTGTCCACATACCGTAATACCAGCCGTCATAGTAGCGGACGCAGGGATCGGCAGCGGCGACGGAGGGATTGGTGGGGTTGGCGATGAGGTCGCCGTAGTAGTCGTCAGCGTCGGAGTAGTTGACGTTGTCCGTTGCCAAATGGTTGCTCACGAAGTAGCCCGCCAGACTCTGGGCGTATTCCGGCGCGGCAAAGAGGAGCACCCGCTGATTTTCCACTTCAAAATCAATGGAAACGTCTCCCCGGACGTAGCCTGCCGGATAGTTCACGGTGTCAAGGAAGATGGTCTTGTTTCCCGCGCCGCTGCCCTTGGTCACGGAAACCGTTTCGTTGGGCATACAGTAGGTTTTCAGTCCGTCCGCCAGAGTCTGAGCCGCTGAAGCGGCGTTATCATGGTTATAGACCACGCTCCAGCCGGCGAAGTCCGTGATATGCTCCGCCGCGGGCGTGATGTCCGTCATAGAGACGATCGTGTCTCTGGACACGGCGCAGATGGCAGAGCCGTCGTTTGCCGCAATCCGCACCGCCCGCAGAGGACGGAGGTTGTCCTGCCGCAGGGTCTCATGGAAGGCCATCCAGAGGTTTGCGCTGCCGTCATGGAAGACCGAGGGCTGGGCGCAGCCGTTCTCCATGACCAGCGGCGTGGTCAGCGCCATGCTCCACTTGGAGGCGTCGTTCAGCGCCGTTCGCCGGAAGGCGTTGGAGCTGCCGTGGTCAAAGAGCAGCAGTC
>JAEDOJ010000215.1 GCA_016302015.1 Oscillospiraceae bacterium
AATGAGAGGAAATGATTTCATGAGTGCATCCAAGAAGAAAAAGCTTCGCTCTGAAGATAGCGGCAAGCTGACTGAACGTCAGATTGCCGAACAGAAGGAAGCCAAGAAGATCAAGCTCTACAGCATTGCTTTTGCAGTGGTTCTGGTCGCAATGGTTGTTGTTGCAGCTGTTGTGGGCGTCAACCGCAGCATTGAGGCCAGCGGCGTCCACCAAAAGAACACCATTGCCGCTACCGTGGGTGAACATCAGATCAGCAATGCGGAACTGAGCTACTATTACATTGACTATGTCAACAACTATGCCAACACCTACGGAAGCTACCTTTCCATGTTTGGCATCGATCCCTCTGTTGCTCTGGACAAGCAGGTGATCGACGAGGAAACCGGTGAGACCTGGGCAGACAACTTCATCTCCGAAGCTGCTTCCTCCGTTCAGGCAATCTACGCCCTGGCTGATGCCGCCGAGGCCGAAGGCTTTACTCTGCCCCAGGAAGAGCAGGATCAGCTGGATCTCATGTCCAACAACCTGGATGCCTATGCTTCCATCTACGGCTACTCCAGCACTGACGCGTTCCTGAAGGCACAGTACGGCAACGGCGCTTCCAAGGAAGGTTATCTGGATTACTATCAGCGCAACCTGCTGGCAAACGCCTATCAGACCTACCATCAGGATAGCCTGACCTACACCGATGACCAGATCCGCGAAGCTGACAACGCCGATCCCGCCAAGTACTCTTCCTACAGCTTCGCTCAGTACTACATTCCCGTATCCAAGTACCTCACCGGCGGCACCACCGATGAAAGCGGCAATACCACCTACACCGCAGAAGAGCGGGAAGCCGCCATTGCTGCCGCAAAGATAGCCATCGCTCCCCTGACCGACAGCGACATCAACACCGTGGAAGCTTTGAATGAAGCCATCGCCGCCATGGAGATCAACGCCGATACCGAAGCCACCTCCACCGTCTACACCGACCAGGCCTCCACCGGCATCAACAGCTACCTGTCCGCCTGGGTGACCGCCGAAAACCGTGAGCCCGGTGATGTGACCTGCATCGAAATCCCCGGCACCGTCAAGGACGAGAACGATGAGGATCTGGATACCATCACCGCCTTCTACGTTGTCCTGTTCAACGGCAAGAACGAAAACAAAACCGAGCTGGTTAACATTCGTCACATCCTTGTAAGCTTTGACGGTGAAGCCCAGGAAGACGGCACCTACTCCGACGAGGTGAAGGAGGCCGCTCGTGCTTCCGCCGAAGAAATCCTGAACGAGTGGAAGTCCGGTGATGCCACCGAAGACAGCTTTGCCGCTCTGGCCAATGAGAAGTCCACCGACACCGGTTCCAACACCAACGGCGGTCTGTATGAGAATGTGTACCCCGGCCAGATGGTTACCGCTTTCAACGACTGGTGCTTTGATGCTGCCCGCAAGCCCGGCGATACCGGCATTGTGGAAACCAACTACGGCTACCATGTGATGTATTTCGTTGGCACCACCGGCCAGACCTACCGTGACTATCAGATTGTTAACGATCTGATCAGCTCCGAAATGGAAGCCTGGTATCAGGGCCTGCTGGAGAACTACACCGTCACCATGGGTGATACCTCCTATATGCGCAAGGATATCGTCCTGAGCAACTGATTGGATTTTTCAAAAATAGAGGCTGCGGATGCAGCCTCTATTTTATTATCCTTTTATACAAAACACCTCCGAACAAATCAGCAGCGTTGCTGATCCGTTCGGAGGCGTTTTTTCAAGATCAATCAGTAGTTGCTGCGCATCATGCGGCGGCGGGCAATATTGATGGGACCTTCCTGCATGCGGTTGATCCATGCAAGGCTTTTACCACAGCCGTAGGCGGTGCAGGAATCCGGGTCATCCGCCAGGATGCACGGAATGCCGGTACGCTCGATCAGGAGCTCGCAGAAGCCCCAAACTTGGCTGCAGCCGCCGGTAAGGGTGATGCCGCTCTCGGAAATGTCACTGACCAGCTCTGGGCTTGTCTGCTCCAGAACCGCCAGAACCTCATCGGCTATCTGCCGGGCGGGACGGCGAAGCACCTCGTAGATTTCCGTGGAAGTCAGGGTCACCGTTTTCGGCATGCCGGTCTTGGAATCTCTGCCCTTGACATTCATGCTCATCTCTTCCTGGCGGGGATACACCTGACCGATCTGGATTTTCACTTCTTCGGCTGTAACCTGGCCAATCACCACACCATACTGACGGCGGACATAACGGGCAATGGCTTCATCGAAGAAATCACCTGCCACCTTCAGTGAAGAGGACACGGCCACGCTGTTCATACTCAGGACAGCAATATCCGTTGTGCCACCACCGATATCCACAACCAGATGTCCGGTGGCATCCTTCAGGTCTAACCCGGCACCCAGGCCGGCAGCCAACGGCTCCTCGATCAGGAACACCCGTCGGGCACCGGCTTCGATGGCAGCGTTGATGACGCTGCGCTCTTCCACTTCGCTGACACCGCTGGGAACGCTGATAACAACACGGGGCTTGGGCGTAAACACAGAAGCCTTCGTTGCTGTCTTAAACATTTCCTGAAGCATGCGCACAGTCATCTCGTGGTCGGAGATGATTCCCTCCCGCAGCGGCCGCATGGCGACAACGTTGCCGGGAGTACGGTTCAACATATTCCGTGCCGCAGCTCCAACCTGGAGGATCTTACCGGTATTGCGGTCCAGCGCGACCACCGCAGGCTCCCGGACAACAAGGCCCTTGCCGTCGGCATAAATCAAAACATTGGATGTACCCAGGTCAACACCCAGGTCATTGGAAAATAACTGCATATCATTCACCCACTTGGTTATTTTTTCTGATGTCGAACTG
>JAEDOJ010000216.1 GCA_016302015.1 Oscillospiraceae bacterium
GATCTCTCCGGGACACGATGATTTCAAATGACGCACAATCCAAGGCTCCCTCTGACGAGGGAGGCAAGGGTGCAGACGAAAACCACAGCTTTCTCCTCAGAGGGAGGCGCAAAAACAGGACGTGGTTCGTTAACAACCACGTCCTGCGGGGATTCGTTCAGGACAGGGGCTCGCTGATCTGGTTCCTCTCCTCGTCAGACTCCTCCATCATGTTCTGAGCATAGTCGTTGGCATAGTCAAAAATCAGGTTCTCATAGTCCAGCCTCACGCCCAAGGTGTTTTCCACCTTGCCCACAAGGCTCTGCACCAGATCCTTCTCTTCCTCTTCTTCCCCAGGCGTCTCCTCTGCGGTGGTTTCCTCCACCTCGCCGAGGACATAGGGGTCCAGCATATTCACAACCAATTTTTTCCCGGCGTTGTACGCAAAGAACAGCGCCACTGCCAGAATTGCGACTTTGATCCAGACAGTCCACCAATAACGGCGCATATGGATTCACTTCCTTCTGAGATACTGACTTTCAGACGAACCGTTTCGCCCGAGGTTCCAATTTATTTTCCGGCGGCGTGATCCTGCTGGATGAGCAGCTTCAGCGCCTCCACGCCCACCCGCACTGCGGAGGAGGTATCTTCGCTCATGTTCTGATCCAGACCGGCGGCCTCACGCTCCTGATTCCAGATGACATGGAAGCAGGAACCGCAGCGGCAGCCCAGAGCGTCGGCAACGACGAAGAGAGCGGCGGATTCCATCTCGCTGGCCAGAACGCCCAGGCGCTTCCATGCTTCCCACTTCTGCAGCAGCTCGTAGGAAACGGGCATCTTGGCGGGGCTGTGCTGACCATAGAAGGCGTCCTTACACTGGACAACGCCCACATGGGTACGCTTGCCCATGGCCAGAGAAGCCTGACGCAGAGCAATGGCAACATCCAAATTGGCAACCGCGGGATACTCGATGGGCGCATATTCCATGGAGGTATGCTCGAAACGGATGGCGCCGGTGGCAACAACCACGTCACCGGACTGAACATCCAGCTTGATGCCGCCGCAGGTGCCTACCCGGATGAAGGTATCCGCACCGATGTTGTGCAGCTCTTCCATGGCGATGGAGGCAGAGGGGCCGCCGATGCCGGTGGAGCAGACGCTGACCTTCTCACCCAGGAGCGTGCCGGTATAAATATTATACTCACGGTTCTGAGCAACATGAACAGGATTCTCAAACAGAGCCGCAATGGATTCACAGCGGCCGGGGTCGCCGGGCAGGATGCAGTAGCGGCCTACGTCGCCCTCAACGCAATGGATATGGAATTGTCTTTCAAGCTCTTGCATGACAAGCACTCCTTTATTATTTTGTTTTGTAAGGAACATTATAACGCAAATCCGCAAAAATAGCAAATGCTTTTCTCACTTCTCCCCAATTCTTTGTGATATTGCACGAATTTCCGGGAGAAAATTGTGAGAAACATCAGAAAAGACTGATCTGACTGGTATCGGGCAGGTCTCCAAAGGCTCCCGCCGCCTTCAGCTTCTCAATATGGGTCTTGGAAACCTTGGGACAGGCCGAGGAAAACTCTTCAATGGAAATGAACCGTTTGTCCTTTCTTCCCTCCATGATATCCCAGGCCGCCGTCTCCCCCAAGCCCGAAACGGAGACAAAGGGCGGCAGCAGCTTCCCGTCTTTGATCAGGAACTTCGTGGCATGGGAGTGATACAAATCCATATCCGCAAAGGTAAAGCCACGGAGATAGAATTCGTAGCAGACCTCCAGCGTGGTCAGCAGGTCGTCGTCCTTGGCGGTTCTGTCCGGGTTGGAGGATATGGCCTGAATATGGCTGAGCACCGTGTCAATCCCGTGGGTCATCATCACCGCGTCAAAGCCGTCCTTCTGGCTGCGGCGGTAGAAATAGGCGGCGTAAAAGGCCAGCGGCTCATGCACCTTGAACCAGGCAATCCGAAACGCCATCATAACATAGGCCGCCGCGTGGGCCTTGGGGAAGAGGTACTTGATCTTCTTGCAGGAGCCGATATACCAGTCCGGCACCCCATGGTCGATCATTTCCTGCTCCGCCCCCTCGGGAAGTCCCCTTCCCTTACGGACGGACTCCATAATTTTAAACGCCCGCTTCTCCGGCATACCGCATTTGATCAGGTAAAGCATAATGTCGTCACGACAGCCGATGGCCTGTCCCACAGTGGCCGTCCCGCTGATAATCAGATCCTTTGCGTTTCCCAGCCACACATCCGTACCGTGGGAAAAGCCGGAAAGACGAATCAGGGTATCAAACTGGGTGGGCTTGGTATCCATCAGCATGCCCCGGGTAAAGCCGGTGCCGAATTCGGGGATTCCCACGGAGCCAACCTCTGTCAGAATCTTGTCATGCTCATAGCCCAGCACTTTACTGCTGGTGAAAATGGACATGGTATCCTTATCGTCCAGAGGAATCTTCTGGGCATCCACGCCGGTCATGTCCTCCATCATACGGATCATGGTGGGGTCATCGTGACCCAGCATATCCAGCTTCAGGAGGTTTTCCTCCATGGAGTGGTATTCAAAATGAGTGGTGATGATATCCGTATGGATGTCGTCGGCGGGATGCTGCACCGGGCAGAAATCCCAGATTTCATTTTCCTGGGGAATGACCACCAGACCGCCGGGGTGCTGACCGGTAGTACGGCGAACATCCACGCACCCTGCGGACAGGCGGTTTTCCTCCACCCGGCTGACGGTCAGATTCCGCTCCGCCAGATATTTTTTCACATAACCGAAGGCGGTTTTTTCCGCCACGGTGCCGATGGTACCCGCCCGGAACACATGGGACGGCCCGAACATTTCGATACAATAGGCATGGGCCT
>JAEDOJ010000024.1 GCA_016302015.1 Oscillospiraceae bacterium
GTGTTTGGCGGCGCTCTGGGAGAAAACACCCGGCTGACCATCCGCATCCAGTCCGGGAAAAACGAAACCCCCAAGGCGATTCAGCAGGAATTTGAAACCTATAAAAATATTGCCAACGACGGTGTTTTGACCGGCTGCGACCCGGAAAACGCCCAACTGACCTTCCAACTGGTGGAAAAGCCCAAGCGGGGGACGGTAAAGCTGGAGGCGGACGGCACCTATGTCTATACGCCGGACAAAAATAAAGTCGGCGAGGACAGCTTTACTTTTACCGTGACCGATGAAGCGGGAAATGTTTCCAGTCCCGCCAAGGTGAACATCAAGATTCTGAAGCCGTCGGAAGCCATGACTTTTGCGGATATGGAGGGGAATCCGGACGCCTTTGAGGCCATGTGGCTGTGTGAGCAGAAGCTGTCCAGCGGACGAAGCATTGCGGGAACCCCTTGCTTCTGCCCGGAGGATACGGTGTCCAGAACGGAATTTCTGATTATGGCCATGGAGCTGATGGATGTCCCTGTGGACAGCAAGCTGACCATTTCCGGCTTTACGGACGCCAAGGACGCACCGGCCTGGGTGCAGCCCTATCTGGCCTCTGCCATGCAGCGGGGGCTGGTCAACGGCGAGGTGCAGGAAACCGGCCTGTTGTTCCGACCCAATGACCCCGTCACCGGCCGTGAGGCGGCGGTGATGCTGCAGAATATTCTGAAGCTGCCTGTATCTGCCTCCGCAATCCGTGAAGAGGATTGGGGCGCCGAAGCGGTGCAGACCCTGGGGGAGGCGGGGATTACCTTCTCTCATCTGGAGGAAACCCTGACCCGCCGGGAAGCGGCAAAGCTGCTTTGGCAGGCAGCGCAGGTATAAAGTGAGGAGGACTGCGATGCAGTCCTCCCTTGTTTGTTTATGATTCCGCAAACAGCGGGCGCATGACGGCCTTGTTGTCAAAGCGGGTGTCCTTGGAGCTGGCGATAAAGACCACCTCCCTCAGATTGGAAGCGCCGACAAAGGTTTGGGCGTACTGCTCCACCTGAGAGCCGCTGACATCCGGAATGTAGAATCGGCCGGTGCAGGCGGAAATCGGAAAGGCCAGATCGTCGGACACAAAGGATACCGTCATGGTCTCCGTGGTGAGAGCTTCGGTGATCTGGGTCACGGCGTCTGACAGCATGGCTTCCGGGGTGGTGTCGCCGTAGACGATATTTTCG
Organism: Oscillospiraceae bacterium; assembly: GCA_016302015.1. Next base: position 1,203 of record JAEDOJ010000024.1, read on the forward strand.
GAAACGGGAACGGAAAAATCAGAGAAAGCGATCTCACGGAAGCCCCTTGCCGCCAACTCTTCGGAAATCTGCTTCAGATAGGACTGGGTGGTGGGGTCGGTGGCATCCAGCCAGTAACGGCCCTGGTCGTCCATCCACAGAGCGCCGCTGGACAGGGGCAGACCTGCTGTCTGGTGGGACAGAGCAAAAGCGGTGTCCGGGAAGGAGGAAATCTCCGCAATCATATAAAAGTTTCCGTTTTTCATGTATTTCAGCAGTTCTTCCACAATGGCGGTGTCCACATCCGCAACGGAAGTGCCCTTGATCTGGGTATCATAGTAGAAATTACCGAAGGAGCTTTTCAACTGAACCATCACGGCGCAGGCACCGTCCAGCTCCTTCACTGCCTGCAGCACCGCCGCCGGATCACGGAGCATATCCGTGGTAATATAGTAGCAGGTCAGGTCCGCCAAATCCGTATCCACAGGCGCCTGAGAGCCGTAGACAATCTTGGGATCGGTGATGACAGGGCGGGGAGCAGTCTCCAACTGGATCACGTCCTGAGCGGGATCCTCCTCCAGCTCCAGATGCGCTCCCTCCCGGTCATAGACCATGTATGGCTCCAGATAGATCAGAGCCACGAAGGCAAAGATCACCAAAGCCGCCAGAACGATCAACAGAACCCGGAACAGCTTGCGGAATACGATTCGATTTCGATAGGAAAGTCTTGCCATAACTCACACTTCCTTTTTCGCTTTCCCCAGCAGGCAGCACCATTCACCCTGATGCCAGGAGTCCGTGACTTCCATGCCTGCCAGATCCATGGCCTGACGAACCTCGGCTTCCCGCTCCGCCAAAATCCCGGAGCAGAGGAAGACGCCCTTGGGTTTCAAAAAATGGGGAACCACGGGAGCCAACTGCACAAGAACGCCCGCGACGATATTGGCGCAGACGATATCATAGCCGCCGGCCGCCAGTTCTTCCATTCTTGCCTGATCTGTAATCACATTTCCGGTGCAGGCACGGAAACGGTCAGAGCCGAAGCCGTTGTTCGCGGCGTTTTCTTCTGCGATATGCTCTGCGGCGGGATCGACGTCAATGCCCACGGCGCTGCCTGCCCCCAACCGGAGGGCGCAGATGGAGAGAATTCCGCTGCCGCTGCCCAGATCGGCTACCCGTTCGCCGCCCTGCACCAGGGACTCCAGCGCCCGCATACACATCTGGGTGGAGGCGTGTTCGCCGGTGCCGAAGGTCAGACCCAAATCCAGAATCACGGGGAGACGCCCCTGCGGATCGTCCACGGTCATCCATTTGGGGATGACCAGCAGCTTTTCTCCCACAGGCAGGGGACGGTAGCTCTGCTTCCAGGAATTCTCCCAATCCTCCTCAGGAACGTGATCCAGCGCAATGGTCAGAGGGCCAAAGTCACAGCCGGGATATTTTCCGGGCACCTCCTTGAAAAGAGCCTGAAGCGAGGAGATATCCTCCTGTGCGGTTTCCTCCTGTAAATACAGCCGCACCTGAGAAAGTCCCTGCATTTTCTGCGCCAGACCTTCGTCCACATAGTCCCAGAAATCCCGGGAGTCCTCCAGAAACGCCTGAAACTCCTGAAAGTCGTCTATCATAAAGCTGTCAAAGCCCGCCTCGGTCAGTTCCGCGCACAGCAGCTCAATTCCCTCCGAAGCGGTACGGATCGTCAGCTCAACCCATTCCATCGTCATACCTCCCAACATAAGGATACCGATATATTTTACAGGATTCTTCAAAGAATAACAAGCATATTTTTGATTTCCGCTTTTATTTTTTGAAAAAAGGTGTATAATGGAGGTCACAAAGGAGTGAAAGCCCATGATAAAGAGCATCCCTGTGGCGCCGGGGGTAACACTGCGCGCCATGAAAACCGATAAATTCAAAACTTCCTGCTTCAGCGTCAACTTTCTCCGTCCCCATCAGGGGGAGACTGCGGGACTGGACGCTCTGCTGCCCAGCGTTTTGCTTCGGGCGACAGAACAATACCCGGACATCCGCAGGATCTCCATGAAGCTGGACGAGCTTTACGGCGCCAGCTTCGGCACGCTGATCCGCCGAAAGGGCGAAATTAAGCTGGTAGGCTTTTATGCGGATTATATTGAAGACGCGTTTCTCCCGGAGGGAGAAACGGTATTTGCCCCGATGATGGACTTCCTGGAGGAGGTTCTCTATCATCCCCTGACGGAAAACGGCGTTTTCTGCGAGAAAAACGTGGAAGGTGAAAAGCAGAATCTGATCAATGCCATTGAGTCCTCCCTGAACGACAAGCGTTCCTACGCCGTATCGAAGATGCTCCAGACCATGTGTGAGGAGGAGGCCTACGGCGTGCCCCGGCTGGGTCGGGTGGAGGACGTGGAGAAAATCACGCCCCAGTCCCTGTGGGAGCATTATCAGAGGGTGCTTCATACCTCCCGGGTGGAGCTGTTTTATGCGGGCAGGCAGGAGCCTGAAGCGGTTGCAAAGCAATTTGCCAGGGTCTTTGCCGGGAAGACAGACGGCACCGCCGCCCCGGTGGGCACAAAGGTCATCCGCACAGTCAAAGAACCCAAAGAAATTTCCGAAGCCATGGACGTTACCCAGGGCAAGCTGGTCATCGGCCTTCGTACCGGCATCACCGTGGAAGACCCGGACTATCCCGCTCTGGTTCTGCTGAATGCGGTGTTCGGCGCCGGGACAACCAGCAAGCTCTTTGTCAATGTCCGGGAAAAGCTGTCTCTGTGCTATTACGCCAGCTCCTCTCTGGAAAAATACAAGGGCATTATGGTGGTGTCCTCCGGCGTGGATTTCGCCAACTTTGAACGAGCGAAACAGGCGATTCTTGGGGAATTGGAGGCCTGCAAGCAGGGAAAAATGTCGGAGGAGGAAATTGAAAACGCCCGCCTCATGATGCTCTCCGCCCTCCGGGCGTCCATGGACGCTCCGGTGCAGTTGGATGAATATTATATGGGCGCCGCCATCGCCAGGGTGGATACCATTCCCGACCTGATGGAGAAAATCCGCAGGCTCACGGCGGAGGAGCTGACTGCGGCGGCACAGAAGCTCACCGTGGACACCGTATTTTTCCTGAAGGGAGAGGTTTGATGAGATACCGGAAATTTGACCAGATCGGAGAAGCCTATTACGAGGAACGTCTGCCCAACGGCCTGTTGGTGCGGGTGGTTCCCAAAAGGGGCTTTGCCAGGAAATATGCCTTTTTGGCTGTGGATTTCGGGGGAATTGACACAAAATTCACGATAAACGGGGAAGAACACCGGGTGCCGGACGGCATTGCCCATTATCTGGAACATAAAATGTTCGATTTGCCTGAGGAAAACGCCATGAATCTGTTTACCGGGAAGGGCGGCAGTCCCAACGCCTTTACCGGCTACGAAATGACGGCCTATTATTTCTCCTGCACGGAAAATTTTGATGATAATTTACGTACCCTGCTGCGGATGGTTATGACCCCGTATTTCACCCCGGAGAGCGTGGAGAAGGAGCGGGGGATTATCGCGCAGGAGATCAAAATGTACGAGGACAGCGGGGAATCTCAGGTGTTTGAGGATCTGTTTGCCGCCCTGTTTGCGGAGCATCCCATCCGGATTCCCATTGCGGGAACGGTGGAGAGCATCGGGGAAATCACCGCCCAGACCCTGTATGACTGCTATGACGCCTTCTACCGGCCGGAGAATATGATGCTCTGCGTTACCGGAGACGTTGACCCGGAGGCGGTGCTCCGCATCGCCTCGGAGCAGGAGGGAAGACCTGCCGCCGGCCTGCCGGAGAGAAATTACGGCGCGAAAGAGAAAATGACCCCGGTGAAGCCCCGGATGGAACGGCAGATGGAGGTTTCCATGCCCACCTTTTCCCTTGGCTTCAAGTGCGAGCCTGCCGCCCCCGGAGAGGCGTCTCTCCGGCAGGAAATTCTGGGAGATCTGGCGGCTGAAATTCTGGTGGGAGAATCCTCCCGGCTCTACCAGCGGCTGTATGAGGACGGGTTGATCGATGCGGGCTTCTCCGCCGGATTTGAAAGCGTGAAAAATGCCTGCCTCCTGTCTGCCGGAGGGGACAGCGACGACCCGGAGGGCGTGCTGAAGGCAATTCTGGAGGAAGCCGACCGCATCCGGAGGGAAGGCGTTGACGAGGAGCTTTTCCGCCGCCTGAAGAAATCCGCTCTGGGACGGAGAACCAGAGACCTTGACAGCTTTGAGAGCATCTGCTATCATAGTTGTGCGTATTACTTTGAAGGCCTGGATTACTTCCGCTTCCCGGAGGTCTATGCCTCGGTCACGGCGGCGGATGTGCAGGAGTTTCTCATGCAGACCGTGCGGCCGGAGCGTGGGGCTCTGGCGGTAGTCAACCCAAAGAAATAGAGGAGGAAACGGCCATGATATGGAGCGCTACACCCATCACCTTTCCCGGGCTGGGAATTGAGGTGAATCCCGGTCAGGGGTTTACCATTCCGGGGACGAATTTTGAGATCAAATGGTACGGCGTGATTATTGCGCTGGGCGTGCTGCTGGCAACGCTGTATGCCTGCAAGCGGTGCAGAGAGTTTGGCCTGACCACCGACGATATTATGAATGTTGTCATCGTGGGCGTGCTCTGCGGCATTGTGGGAGCAAGACTGTACTATGTGGTGTTCTACGGCACGCCGTGGAAGGATTTCTTCCGCATCCGTGACGGCGGCCTTGCCATCTACGGCGCAGTGATCGGTGCGGTGCTGGGCTTCGGTGTTTTCAGCCTGACCGGCAGGGAACGGCGGAAAAAATTCCTGCCCAGTCTGGATATTGCGGGCTTGGGCTTGCTGATCGGGCAGGCCATAGGCCGCTGGGGCAATTTCTTCAACCGGGAAGCCCACGGCGGAGAAACCGATTCCTTCCTGCGGATGGGTCTGATCGAAAAGGGTCAGCAGATTTATGTCCATCCCACCTTCCTGTATGAATCCCTCTGGAATGCCGCGGGGCTGATCCTCCTGCATTTCCTGTCGAAGAAACGCCGCTTTGACGGCCAGACATTCCTGATGTATCTGGTCTGGTACGGCCTTGGCCGGGTCTGGATTGAGGGTCTGAGGACGGACAGCCTGTATCTCGGCTCCTTCCGGGTGAGCCAGCTTCTGGCCGGTGCGTCTGCGCTGGTCGGCGTGGGAGTGATTGGTTATATGCTCTGGGTCAAAAAGGCTGACCCTGAGAATATGCTGGTAAATCAGAAAAAGGCTTCTGAAGAAGCAGAATAAGGAGGTACGATGATGGCAACCATGGATACAATGAAGGAAAAAGCAAATTGCGCCGCGCAGAACGCCGCAAAAGCCGCAAGATATGTGACCCTGGTCTCCAAAAAGCGCATGGAGATCCTGAGCGAGCAGGAGAAAATCCGCCGGAACTACACCAGACTGGGCAAGGTCTATTACAAGGATTTTGTCACTGACGAAGAGCCGGACGATGCGGAGTACCAGCCTCTTTGCGATGCGATTTCCGCTTCCTACCGCCGGATTAACGAGCTGAAGGAGGAACTGGCGGAAGCGAAGGCGGCGTATAACGGCAAACAAGAAGAGGAAGAGGTTGAGATCATTTCTCTGGAAGAGGCCTGCGCTGAAGCGCCGGTGGAAGAATAAACACAGCCCCCCGGACTCCGTGATGGAGCCTCGGGGGGATTAGACTGTCCAAAAAGCCCGTAACCGTCAAAATTGAAAAACCATTGCGGCACCATGGCTCCCTCTGACGAGGGAGCTGGCGGCGGAGCCGACTGAGGGAGAGAAAAAATCTAACGTTATGATTTAATTTTCTCCGAAAAACGGTGCGTTTTGTGTCTCTCCCTCCGTCAAAATCTTCGATTTTGCCACCTCCCTCGTCAGAGGGAGGCAGGGGTGCGGTGCAGATTGCGGGGAATTCCCCCCAGAGGGGTGGCATGAAAACGGCGCTGAATTTCCAGAATTTATGTTGCGAAAGCGGCCGTGGTGCGGTATAATGATGATATGTACAACAGGGAGGGAGGTCTTTGATGGAAAATCCGCCTTTGACCGGCAAACGGCTGTTCCTTCTGGATATGGACGGAACGATCTATCTGGATGAGACGCTGTTTGACGGAACCATTGATTTTTTAAATTTCGTTAAAAAAACCGGGGGAAAATATCTGTTTTTGACGAATAATTCATCCAGAAGTGTGGATGCCTACATTGAGAAGATGCACCGTCTCGGCATCGAGACAGGAAAAGAGGACTTTCTGACCTCCGTGGACGCTCTGGTGATCTATCTGGAGACCAGAGGCTACCGGAAGAAACTCCTCTATGCCTTTGGCACCGCCTCCTTCCGCAAACAGCTCTCCGATGCGGGCTTTCACGTAACGGACAAACTGACCCATGGGATCGACGCCTTAATCTGCGGCTTTGATACGGAGCTGACCTTCCAAAAGCTGGAGGATGCCTGTATTTTGCTGAACCGGGGGGTGGATTTCATTGCCGCCAACCCGGATTGGGTCTGCCCCACGTGGTACGGCTACGTGCCGGACTGCGGCAGCGTCTGCGAAATGCTCTTCCGGGCCACGGGGAGAAGACCGGTGTTTATCGGCAAGCCCCAGCCGGAAATGGCTCTCCTTGCCATGGAAAAATTCGGCTGTTCCAAAGAAGAAACCATCCTCATCGGGGATCGGGTCTACACCGACATTGCCTGCGGCGTCCGTGCGGGAATTGACGCGGCGCTGGTTCTGTCCGGGGAGAGCACCTTGAAGGATGCGGAGGAAAGCCCGGAAAAGCCCTCCCATATCTACCACAACATCCGCGCGATATTGAATGATTTATTAGGAGAGAGAGAATCATGAAGTTAAATTATAAGCGTACTGTCTTTGTGGGATTTGCCTTTTTTCTGATTTGCGCCTTTTGGCAGGCCTATGACAACACCATCCCTCTGATTTTGACCAACAAATTTGGCCTGTCCCAGACCGCTTCCGGCGTGATCATGGCGCTGGATAATATTCTGGCCCTGTTCCTCCTGCCCCTGTTCGGCGCCATTTCCGACCGCCACAACAGCAAGCGGGGCAAGCGCACCCCCTTTATCCTTGTGGGCACGATTTTGGCGGCGGTTTTCTTTGTGGGTCTGTCCTTTGTGGACAATATGCAGATGAAGAACATTGCGGCGGTGAAGGAGATTGACAGTCCCGCGGCGCTGGAAATCCTCTACGACAGCCAGAAGAGCGAAAACCTCCAGACGCTGGAAGGAGAGGATTTTGTTCTGGAGGATCTGTTTACCAAAGACGAATTCTGCGCCATCACCAGCCAGCTCACCTATACCGACGGAGTGATCAAGACCGCTGACGGCGGAGCGTTCACGCTGGAAGCCCGTCTGGACGAAAAGGATATGGAGATTGTGCAGAAGCATTCTGACGGGAAGGCCTTCACCAATCCGCTTTACTCCCAGTATGTGGTTCCCGCACGGCAGGCCTATGCCTGGCAGACCACGGCGGAGAGCCCCGCAACCCTGATCTTCTTCGTGGGACTTCTCCTCATGGTGCTGGTTTCCATGGCCAGCTTCCGTTCTCCCGCGGTTGCCCTGATGCCGGATGTGACCATCAAGCCTCTGCGTTCCAAGGCAAACGCGGTGATCAATCTCATGGGCAGTGCCGGCGGTATCACCGTCCTCGGTCTGGGCATGGTGTTCTCCACCAGCGCCGTGAAAAACTCCCTCATGAGCTATACCACCTATTTTGCCGTGATTGCGGGCATTATGCTTCTGGCTCTGGCGCTGTTTATGTGGCAGGTTCGGGAGCCTCGCTTCGTCAGGGAAATGCAGGAGGACAGCAAACGCTTCGGCATCGAGGAAGCGGAGGAAGAGACCGGCAGGAAAAAGCTGTCCAGGGGCGAGCGGAGAAGCATGATCTTCCTGCTGACCTCCATTATCCTCTGGTTCATGGGCTATAATGCGGTGACCTCGAAATATTCCGTCTACGCCAGCAACGTCTTACATAAGGACTACAACTTCACCCTGATCATCGCACAGGCGGCGGCGATTATTTCCTACCTGCCCGTGGGTATGATCTCCTCCAGGGTGGGCAGAAAGAAGACCATTCTCGCCGGTATCGTCATGCTGACCACCAGCTTCCTGTCCGCCTGCTTCCTCCGGGAGAGCAGTCCCACCATGCTGATGAACGCCATGTTCGCTCTGGCAGGCATCGGCTGGGCGACCATCAACGTCAACTCCTTCCCCATGGTGGTGGAAATGTGCCGTGGAGGCGACGTGGGCAAGTACACCGGCATCTACTACACCGCCAGCATGGCGGCGCAGACGGTGACCCCCATGTTCTCTGGCCTTCTGATGGATCGTCTGGGTCTGACCACCCTCTTCCCCTATGCGGCAGTCTTTGTAGCCTGTGCCTTTGTGACCATGCTCTTCGTGATGCACGGCGACAACAAGCCCTCCGCAAAACGTGGACTGGAAGCCTTTGACGTGGAGGACTGAGCCTTGTTGATTGCGATTTTGATTCTTGTCCTGCTTTTGATTCTGTGCGTGCTCTATCTGCTGGCCCTCTGCGCCAATCGAAAGCCCAAGGACTTCTACGGCTTTGAGAAGCATCTCTATGCCCATCGGGGCCTTCACAACGCAAAAATCGGCGTGCCGGAAAACTCCCTGCTGGCCTTCCGGCTGGCGGTGGAGAACGGCTACGGTGCGGAGCTGGATGTCCACCTGTCCAGGGACGGCAAACTGGTGGTCATGCATGATGAAAGCCTGCTTCGCACCGCCGGGGTGGATAAGAATATCTGCGACTGCACCGCCGCAGAGCTGAATGAAATGCGTCTGGAAGGGACGGAGGAAAAAATTCCTTACTTGCAGGAGGTTCTGGAGATTTTCCGGGGGAAAACGCCCCTGATCATCGAGCTGAAGGCGGTGCATAAGAACCATGCCGCCCTGACCCGCAAGGTCTGCGCTCTGCTTCGCAGATACCCGGATGTGAAATTCTGCATGGAATCCTTTGATCCAAGGGTGCTGATGTGGCTGAGGAAGAACCAGCCGAAGATCATCCGGGGCCAGCTTTCCTGCGATTTTTCCAGGGAGAACACCGAGGTCAAGGGTGTGCTTTCCGTGATCTTGACCAATCTGCTCTTGAACTTTACAACGGTGCCGCATTTTGTGGCCTATAAATTTGAAGACCGGAAAAATTTTTCCCTGCGGCTTTGCAAGGCTCTGTGGGGCGTTCAGGAGGTAAACTGGACGATCCGCTCCGAAGCGGACGCCAAAACCTCTTTGGAGGAAGGCTCCCTGATCATTTTTGAGCATTGCCGCCCGGAAGCGTTGGAGATGTGATTATGCACGATAAACTGACCAAAAAGGACATTGCCCTCATGGAGGCGGAGCTGGAAGACCGCCGCCTGAATCAGCGGCCGAAGATCATGGAGGAGGTCAAAAGAACCAGAGAGTATGGCGACCTCAGCGAGAACTATGAGTACAAAGCCGCCAAGCAGGCTCAGCGGCGGAATGACAGCCGGATGCGGTATCTGCAAAACATGATTAAAACCGCACAGATCATCGATGACGATGCAGCTTCCGACCCTTCTCAGGTGGGAAAGGTCAAGCTGTACGACAAGGTGACCATCTATCTTCCGGAGGACGAGGAGACCATGACCATTCAGATTACCTCCACCGTCCGGATTGACCCCAATGCCGGCTTCTACAGCATGGAATCCCCTCTGGGCAAGGCGGTGCTGGGCGCGGCCGTGGGGGATGTGGTCACGGTGAAGGTCAACGACAGCTACAGCTACGAGGCGGAAATTCAGTCCATCGAGGACGCCGATGACGACGGCACAGCGCCGCTTCTGTCCTACTAAAATAAAATCAGGGCCTTTCACCAAAAGGGAAGGCCCTGATTGTTTTGAAGTCGCTTCTGTCGTTATCGAATGAGAAACGCCTTGAAAAAGCGCGTCAAAAGGGTTGCCACCTGAGCACGGGTAGCGTTGTCCCGGGGCAGCAGCTTCCCATCAGAGCCGCTGAGAATGCCTTCATAAACGCACCACCGCATCGCCTCCGCCGCATAATCGCTGACGCTGTCCCCATCGGCAAAACTGGTCAAATCCGCCTGTCCTGAGGTGTCGATCCAGGACTTCCGTGCAAGTCTGTAAAGGATCGCCGCCATTTGTTCCCTCGTCAGGTTTCCATCGGGCTGGAAGGTCGTCTCATCCATGCCGTTGACGATCCCGTTCTCCGCTGCCCAGGCAACCGCTTCAGAGTACCACAGATCTGCCGGCACATCAGAAAAGCTCCCCGGCTCTGCCCTTGGGCTGCCCATGTGTCGCCACAGAACCGTCACCAGCATCGCCCGGGTCATGGGAGCATCGGGAGAGAACCGCGTATCGCTGATTCCCTTCATCAGTCCCTTCGTTACCGCATAGTCGATGCCTTCGTGGTACCATAGCTGTTGATTCACGTCCGTAAAATGTGCGGAGGGACAGTCCGTCTCCGGCTGCGCCTGCCGTGTGGCGTCGAGCACCGCCTTGCGGATCCCTTCGCTGCTAAAGGTCGCTGAAGAAACCCCGTCGATCTGCTGCACCGCCCCGTCCGAGGACAGTCCAAGCAAGCGGCCGATCATGGCTGTGGCACGCTGCCAGATTTCCGGCGTCTCTCCCTGCCGCAGAACACGAATGCCGGAGATTTTTCCCAGGGCGACGGTGACCTCAAGCTGAATCATGCTGCCACGTCCCTCGCCGCTGCCGATGTAAACGCCGTCGGCGTAGCCTGTGTGCCGCGCAAGCGTCGCCGGCATTTCCTCGTAGGCTGCGGCAGCAAATATTCCTGCCGTCAGCAGGGTAAGCAGTGCAAATATAATCAGAAATTTCTTCATTTTTCTCCCCCATTTTTTCTCATAACGGTCTGTATAACCTCGCCGCGTTCTGTCAGCCCTCGCACAGGACCTTTTATTTATCATAGCATAGAAACGCAAAAAAAGGAAGCCTGAAACATGCTTTCTCCTGATTCTATGTGCCTGTCAGCTTTTTGTTCTCTGTGTCCCCGGAAACTCATAGAATTGTGCGGGGGGATGCTTGTGGAAATAACACTTCAAAAAATCGGAGAGCTTGTGTGGGGCTGGCCGCTGATGGGGCTGTTTTTGGGCGTGGGACTTCTCTATACCCTGCGATTAAGGGGTCTTCAGTTCCGCTGTCTGAGAAAAGCCTTTGGGATGATCCGCTCTCAGGAGCGAAGCGACGGCATTTCTCCCTACGCAGCCCTGTGTACCGCTCTGGCTGCCACCATCGGTACCGGGAACATCGTGGGCGTGGCAACCGCCCTCAGCGCAGGCGGGCCGGGAGCGTTGCTTTGGATGGTGATTGCCGCCTTTTTCGGCATGGCAACCCAGTACGCCGAGGGCTTTCTGGCAAATAAATATCGTCAAAAGAAGGACGGCCGGTGGTTTGGCGGCCCCTTCTGTTATATCGAAAAGGGGCTTGGGGAACGCTGGAAGTGGCTGGCAATCCTTTTTGCTGTCACCGGTGCGGGCGTGGGCATTTTAGGCGTGGGAACCGTGACCCAAATCAACAGCATCACCGCCGCGGTGGACAGCTTCTTTCCCTCAGAAACCGCCTTTTCCCTTGGCGCAAGAGCGTATTCCTGGGCAACGGTGCTCAGCGGCTTTCTGGTAACGCTGGGAGCCGGAGCGGTGCTGGTGGGCGGCGTAAAACGAATTTCCAAGGTCTGCGAAGCCCTGGTTCCCGTGATGTCCGCCGCCTATGTGCTGTGCTGCGTCATCCTTCTGATTTGCTGCGCCCATCGGATTCCCTCGGCGCTTCGCCTGATTCTCAGCTCGGCCTTCTGCCCAAAAGCCGTTTTAGGCGCCGGTGCG
>JAEDOJ010000217.1 GCA_016302015.1 Oscillospiraceae bacterium
CCAGCTCCGCGGCGTTAACTGTAGGTACGATGCCGATGAGCAGCATCAGAACCAGAAGAAGAGAGATATAGCGTTTCAGGTTCAATATCATGTAGTCATCCTTTCCAAGAAAAAATTAAGCCCCTGTGAAAAACACAGAGGCAAGCTGCTGGTATTGAATTGCGGTTTACATGACGCCCATATCCATGGGAAGCATTCCGTCATCGGAGTCATTGACCCAGTCCGGGTACTGCGGTTCCGGGTACTGCTGGGGGTAGTAGTCCCGCTGGTGCTGAACCTCCTGGGGGACATGCTGTCCCCCGTATCCCTGCCGGGGAACATAGTTAGGATCCATCTGCTGCTGGTAAGCCTGCAAAACCGATTCCTGCAGCTCCAGCTTGGCGGAATTGGTCAGGGCGAAAAAGGTATTGCTGTACTTCTTCTGCCCGTCTTTCCCGGTGAAGGTCTCCTGGGGCATGGACACAAACAGTCCCTTTTTCCCGTCCATGACCTTCAGATTCTTTACCACGAACATCCCATCCAGCGAAACGGAGGCAATTGCCTTGACGTTTCCGGCATTTACCATACGGTCGATCTTCGCTTTGATTTTCACGGCACACCTCTCAGAAACTGTAAAATGTGAATCCCATATCCGCCTGGACTTCCCGCTGGGATATCTGCTGGGGTTCTGCATACAGTTGGAGATACTTGTTGACCTCCGCGTCCGTCAGGGAGCGGAAATGCTCACCTGCATCCCCAATCACGAAGAACGGCCCCGCAATGATGGAACCATTGTCGAGCCATCGGTTACCTTCCATTCCAAGAAGTTTCCCTTCATCGTTGCAAACCAGAACCGTTTTGTCCCCATGCGGGTATACACATTCGATAAGCCCTCCCACGGTCTCCTGGAGATCTTCCAGTTTGGTGCCAATCTCCTTCTCTACGGCAGGCTTTCCTGGCTCTACATACACAACACGGTATCCGCTCATCCGCAGTCCCTCCCGACTTTCTTTCCCTCTTGCCCTTGCGCCCACAGAACAGACAGGTGCACCAGCGCCGTATACTGTTCCTTTGGAGAAAGACTTTCCAGGTAATCGATTAGGGAGGTGTCCGATTTGGATATGGAAGAAACTCTCTCCTGTTCACGGAGGGTCTCTCTGCGCACCAGCACACTGTCAGCGTCCACGATCTGGAAGGACACCACATCATCCGGCAGGAACCCCACCGCCTGCCGGATGGAATAGGGAATCGTAATCCTCCCCTCGTTGCCGATGATTCGGAATATCTTCATCCACGAAATCCTCCGCACAGGGATCCATAGGGACACCGCTGGTGGAACGCGCTTTCTTCCTCGTCCACAGGCTCGATGATGATCCGTCCCCGGGAAACACTCATCTGGATGGTGGAATACAGGTCGATGCCCACTTCCTCCAGCAGATCTGCCGGAATAGCCATCAGGACGCTTTCTACGACTTCGTTGTTCGATTTCTGCATGGTATAATTCGCTCCTTTAAGATTTGTTCATTGTCAATGGGTTGCCCCAGCATCTCCGTCATGCTCATCTGCTCCGGCTTCTCCCGCTCCCGTTCCAACAGATCGTAGTTGCCGATCAGCAGCTCTCCGAACTGGCTTCCGGGGTGGGTGCGCTGTGCCATGGAGTGGATGCGCTTGAATTCCAGAATATAGTAGTCTTTGAACAGCTCCCGAACCTCCGGGAAGTCCGATTGGGAAACCAGCCACTTGCCCTTGCAGTTTGCCAGGGTGTCCCGCAGGAGAACATGCTGCGCCCAGCCGAATTCCGCCTCGTAGACATACTCGCTCTTAAAATACGGCGGGTCTAAGTAGAAGAAAGAATCCTCCCGGTCATAATGGGGAATGAGAGTTTCAAAGCTCTGATTCTCCACGATGACATTGGAAAGGCGATCCGAGGTTTCTTCCAGCTGCCGGAAGGTTGTCCGAACGCTGAAGGGCTGACAGGCAAAGCTCCTGCCGGAGCTGGCATAGCTGTTGCGCATGCGTTTGAAAAAGGCTGCCGCCTGGAGGACTTCTTTGTAGTCCGCCCGGTCGTGCAGTGCCTTTTTCATCTGCTCTGCCCACTGTTGCATAGGGAGCAGGTTGTCAAGGATCACATCCTGCGTGGGAAGAAAGAGGGCGGGATCCCTTCTGCCTGTGTGGAATTTGAGCCATTCCCCAAACTCCGTCCGGGAGTTCAGGGGCAACAGTCCCAGCTCCAGCAGGAATTCCGCGGGCCGGTCCCGGACACAGCGAAACAGGTTTACCAGTTCATCGTCCAGGTCATTGTAGACCTCGAACTTGTCCTTCGGCTTTCCCAGCAGCACAGCGCCGGAGCCGCCAAAGACTTCTATATAGCGGTTGTATTCCGTAGGGAATACGGAGAGAATGATCGGCAGCAGATTGGATTTGTTGCCGATGCGGGTAAAAGGTGTTCGAATAGGTTATCCGCCTCCATTCATAATGGAAACGGCCGGTACAGTGCCTGCGGTCAGGCAGCTGTATCGGCCATTCAGGTTTTTTCCGGCCATTTTCATTACAAAAATGGAGCGGCGCCTATCCTTAAAAGCACGTCGGTTTTTCAAATGCATCACCTCCCTTCAGAGATAAGCAAAATTTTGTTTGATTTCGTCCCGTTTTATTGGACTTATTCTATGGTAAGATTGCTTAGGTCATTGGCGGAACAAGGTTTCTGAAAAAGTCAAGACTTGTTCTTCCACTTATTTCATGGTATCATTTCATCCAGTGCGAACAGAAAAAGGAGAGATTCAAAATGAGCACTACAGCCATTCCCGTCTGCCACACC
>JAEDOJ010000025.1 GCA_016302015.1 Oscillospiraceae bacterium
ATGTGCTGTGGGATGAAACCAAAAAACGGCTTCCTCCTTTTAAGCACAAAACAGACGAGTAAAAGCGGTGGGATTTCCCACCGCTTTTTACAGCAAAACCGTCAGCAGCCAGGGGCAGGCCACGGAGGCGGCGCCCATAAGCAGCCAGACCAGCGGCGGCCAAAGCTGCCGCCGCTTCTCCGCTTTCTGGGGAACAACATAGTGGTCAGCCAGCCGTCTGGCTTCCTCCAGCAATTCCCGCTCGCCCACGCCGTGCTTCTCCAATGCGTTTTCCCGGAGCAAAAACACCGCCTGATCAAACAGACCGTTGTCCGGGGATTTTACCACGATGACCTGTCTGGTCACACCTTTTACCATGTAGATCCCTCCTGTTGGGAAGTATAAACAAAAAAGCTGCCTCCAAAACGGAGGCAGCTAAAAATTTTTACAGCAGACTTTTTCCCCGGGGGATGTACTGACCCCCACGGTCATCCAGAATTTCACCCTCGTTCACCCGGAGACTGCCACGGAGCCAGACCTGCGCAATGTGCCCGGCAATTTCCGTCCCTTCATAGGGGGCGTAGTCCACGTTGGCAGCCTGATCGGCGGCGGTAATGAGGGAAGTGCCCTGGGGATCATAGACCACGATGTCGGCGTCCGCACCCTCCGCAATCTGTCCCTTTCTGGGGAAAGCACCGTAGAGCTTGGCGGGGGCTTCGGAAAGCACCTCAACCATCCGCTGGGCGGTGATCCGACCCTGCGCTACGCCGAAGGTGTAGAGAAGAACGCCTCTGGTTTCCACGCCGGGCATACCGCCTGGAATCTTTGTGAAGTCGCCTCTGCCCGCATTCTTCTGAGACAGCGTGAAGCTGCAATGGTCGGTGGAAACCGTCTGAATCTCCCCCTCTGCCACGGCCTTCCACAGCACTTCGTTGTCCAGCTTCTTCCGCAGGGGAGGAGCGCAGACATACTTCGCACCCTCAAAATCCGGCTTGCTGTAGAGGGAATCCTCCATCAGCAGGTAGTGGGGGCAGGTCTCCACAAAGACCTTCTGACCATGGGCACGGGCGGCCTCCACCTCTCTCAGACCGGCTTCGCTGGACAGATGGACAATTACCACAGGAACATCCGCCAGCTTTGCCATCTTCAGCAGACGGCTGACGGCTTCCGCCTCCAGCACGGAGGGGCGGCACTTGGGATGGGATTCCGGGCCAAGCTCACCGGCGGCTTTCTTTTCGGCAATCAGAGCGTCAATGACGCCGGCGTTTTCGCAGTGTACGCCGGCAATGCCGCCCAGCTCCTTCATTTTCCGCAGAGCCAGGAACATGGCTTCATCGCCGATCATCATGGCGGGATAGGTCATATACATTTTGAAGGACGAAACGCCCTGGTCAAACATTTTCGGCAGTTCCGCAATGATGCTTTCGTTCCAGTCGTCAATGGTCATATGGAAGCCGTAGTCGCAGGCGGTTTTCCCGTCGGCTTTTTTGTGCCACAAATCAAGACCGTACTGAAGGGACTCCCCCTTGTTGGGGCAGGCAAAGTCAATGACCATGGTGGTGCCGCCTCGCAGGGCGCTGCGTCCGCCGGTATAGAAATCATCTGCCGTGGTGGTGTTGCAGACATCCAGATCAAAGTGGGTGTGTGCGTCGATGAAGCCGGGGAACAGCAGCTTTCCGGTTACATCTACTACCTCCGCCCCTTCAGCGGACAGATTCTCACCGATTTTTTCCACAACCTCGCCGTTGATCAGCACATCCGCGACCCGGGTGCTGTGGGCGTTGACAACGGTGCCGCCTTTCAGCAGCTTTTTCATGGCGTCCATCTCCTTTTATCCAACTGCATTGCAGCGGTGTTTCTACTCCCATTTTATCACGGTTCTATGAAATAGTAAAGAGTTATCCGACCGAAGGAGAAGAATTCTCCCTCGGTCGGATAAAAAGATTAGTCCTTCAGAATACTGCAGCCTGCGAAGAAGTGGTCGTAATAGTAACCGCTCCAAAGGTTGCTGATGATTACGCCCTTGGTGGGGTTGGAGGCGTGGATAAAGTATCCGTTGCCGATGTACAGACCTACATGGGTAATGTTCCGATAATTGCTGTAGTCAATATTGCTGTAGCTGCTGAAGAAGACAAGATCGCCGGGCTGGAGCTGATCCATATTCAAATGATAGCCGTCCTTATATTGCTCCTGAGCGCCCCGGGAGAAGGAATATCCAAAGTGTTTATAGACGTAGAGAACAAAGCCGGAGCAGTCAAAGCTGTTGGGGCCGTTGCCGCCGTAAACATAGGGATAGCCCTCAAAGCTCTTGGCAAAGGCGACGATATCGTCACGGAGACTTGCCTGGGGATCAATATCCTCTCCGTCGGGATAGGCTTCACGCCAGGAGACGGTATATTTGTAGCAGCGGAGGAAGACGGCGATGGCTTCCTGAATGGAAGTGTCGTCCAGAGGCTTCAGATACTTGCCGTCACCCCGGACTGCGCCGATATAAATCATCAGGCGGGTTGCGTTTTGCGCCCAGCCGGAGACGGTTTTGCCGTCTGCGTAGTTGTTCAGGCTGACGGAACGGGCGTCGTCACGGGGATAATTGAAGACCTTCATGAAGTTCAGCATGATCTTGAAGAACTGTTCCCGGGTCAGAGGATCGTTGGGGCCGAAGCGGCCGTCGCCATAGCCGCTGATGATGCCCAGCTCATAGGCAGTGTTCACATCCGGGTCGTTGGTGTCCGTGAAATGGTTTGTGGAGTTGGGCTTGCGGTTTTCACCCATGATCTTGTTGTAAGCGGTCAGCGCCACGGCGCACATCTGCGCCCGGGTGATGGAATCGCTCATGTTGCAGTTGTCCAGGCAGGAGGGAATCATATTCTTCCGCTGCATTTCGCTGACTTCCATGATCGCCCAGGTGCTGATCCCGGTGTAGCCGCTTTCATAGATCTGAATGACCTTGCTCTCTTCGGAGTAGGAGTTGATCCACTCATTCATGTAGTTGTACGCCCGGAAGAACATGACAATGGCTTCTTCACAGGTGGTGTGGGCAAGGGGATGGAGACTCAGACCGTCGCCCTTGACAACGCCGATGGCGACCATGACCTGCGTGGGAGTTTTTGCGTAGTTGCTGATGTAGGAGGCGTCGGCAAAGCCGTCCAGAGACGCCAGATCCACAGAGGAGGGGTCCCAATAGGCGGTGGTCATGACATTGTATGTAATTTTGAAGAAATCCTGACGGGTCAGGTAGTCGTTGGGGTGGAAGGTACCGTCACCGTAGCCGCTGACGATGCCCTGTTCATAAGCATAGCAGATTGCGGGATCGCTGGTGTCGGTGAAATAGTTGGTGCTGTCGGGGCCAACGCCGGGGGTGCCGAGAAACTGGTTATAGACCAGAACCGCCATCTGTGCCATCTGGGCACGGGTGATGTTGGCTCCCATGTTCACGTTGGCCATGCTGGGAGGAAGAAGTCCCAGCGTGGACATGGAATCCACCGCCTCCACCGCCCAAGGGCTGACGTTGGAATAGGCGGACGCTGCGGGAATGGAGCCTGCAAGAAGTGCAAGACAGAGCAGAATGCTGAGCAGTCTTCGTTTCATTTCATCAAACCTCCAGTGCAATGGTCAGCTCCACCGGACAGTGGTCTGAGCCAAAAATTTCATTATGGATGGGAGCGGCCTGAATCTGCTCCCTGATCCGATTGGAAACAAGAAAATAGTCGATCCGCCACCCTGCGTTGGTGGCACGGGCGTTGCGGCGGTAGCTCCACCAGGAATACGCCCCTGTTTCCTCAGGATGCAGGTAACGGAAGGTGTCCGTGAAGCCTGCGGCCAGTAATTCGGAGAACTTTCCCCGCTCTTCATCGGAAAAGCCTGCATTTCCCCGGTTGGTTTTGGGATTTTTCAGGTCGATTTCCTCGTGGGCCACATTCAGATCGCCGCAGACGATCACAGGCTTCACTTCGCTGAGCCCGGTCAGATAGGCACGGAAGGCGTCCTCCCAAGCCATGCGATGCTCCAGCCGCTTCAGACCGTCCTGTGCGTTGGGGGTGTAGCAGGTGGCAACGTAACAGTTCTCGTATTCCAGCGTAATCAGGCGGCCTTCGTGATCCAGCTCCTCCACACCCACGCCGTAGGTGACGGAGAGCGGCGTGTGCTTCGTGAAAATCGCCGTGCCGGAGTAGCCCTTCTTCTCTGCGGAATACCAGAACTGCTCATAGCCGGGAAGCTCCAGAGAGACCTGATGGGGCTGGGCCTTGGTTTCCTGCAGGCAGAAAAAATCCGCATCCATCGCCGCAAAAGCGTCCATAAAACCCTTGTCCAGACAGGCACGGATGCCGTTTACATTCCAAGAAATCAATTTCATCTGTTTGATACCTCCAAAGTAGTCTCTATCATATCAAAAAATTACAAAAATTACAAGCCTTTCCGGGGAAAAAGCTCTGGAAAGGTTTGGAAACACGCTGGCAGACTGCAAAAAAGTTCGGAAGGCGAGCAACTCCCGGCCATCGACGTACAAAGGTACGGTAGACCGGGAGTTGCGAAGCATCTGAAGGGAGCTGCAGTTCTGCAGCTCCCTTATTTGGAAACTTATTCTTCTTCTGCCTTCTTTGCTTCCTCGATGATCTTTGCCTGATTCATCTGAGGAACTTCCTCATAGCGGACAAACTTGAGGGAGTAGGAGCCACGGCCCTGGGTCATGGAACGCAGGTCGATGGCGTAGGAGGTCATTTCGCCTACGGGAACCTCAGCCTCAACGATCTGCCAGCCACGGTTGGCGGAGTCGGGGTTCATGCCCATGACACGGCCACGGCGCTTGTTCAGGTCACCGATGATGTCGCCCATGTTTGCATCGGGAACATAGACCTTCAGCTCGCCGATGGGCTCCAGCAGGGTGGGAGCAGCGGTGGGCAGACCTTCCTTATAGGCGATACCGGCAGCGGTCTGGAACGCCATATCGGAGGAGTCCACGGGGTGGTAGGAGCCGAAGAACAAAGTGGCCTTCAGGAAGACCATGGGATAGCCGGCCAGAACGCCCTTGCCGATGCAGTTGCGCAGGCCCTTTTCCACGGAGGGGAAGAAGTTCTTGGGCACGCAGCCGCCGACGGTCTCGTCAACGAAGATCATATCTTCGGTCTCGGTCTGGGGCTCGAAGCGGATGTGCACATCGCCGAACTGGCCGTGGCCGCCGGACTGCTTCTTGTGACGGCCGTGGATCTCGACCTTCTTCTTGATGGTCTCACGGTAGGCGATCTTTGCGGGACGAAGCTCTGCTTCTACCTTGTACTTGGACAGCAGCTTGGCGATGATCACGCTCAGATGGATGTCGCAGACACCGGCGATGATCATTTCCTTGGTTTCGGGATCGTTGCCGTAGGTGAAGGAAGCGTCTTCCTCGTTCAGTTTCACCAGGCCGCCTGCGACCTTGTCTTCCTGACCCTTGTTCTTGGCATAAATTGCCATGCGGTAGCAGGGCTCTGCATAGGTGATGGGCTTCACGGTGACAACCTTGCCCGCCAGACCCAGGGTGTCGCTGGTGCGGACAGAGGCCAGCTTGGTGAAGACGCCGATATCGCCGCAGCAGACCTTGCCGGTCTTGGTGTTGTCCTTGCCTCTGGGGAAGAAGGTGTTGCCCAGCTTCTCGTTGTCGCCGGTGCGGGCGTTGACCACGGTCAGGGTGTCTTCGATGTCACCGGAGATGACCTTGAAGTAGGAGTTCTTGCCGTACTGATCCGCCATGGTGTTGAATACAAATGCCATGGGGCTGCCGGTGGGATTCAGAGCGAATTCGGACTCGTTGCCCTCTTCGTCCACGGTGATCATGGGCTTGCCCTCCAGAGGAGAGGGAGCGTACTTGATCAGGTTGGCCATCAGGCGGGTGGTACCCAGACCGTTGGCGGCACAGCCGCAGAATACGGGGGTGATGGAACGCTGCTGAATGCCGTCCTTGATGCCCTTGGCCAGCTCTTCCGCAGTGAAGGGCTCTTCCATGAAGAACTTCTCCATGAGAGCTTCGTCGGTCTCGGCGACCTGCTCGTTCAGCTCCATCATGTACTCTTCAATCTTCTCTTCCGCATCGGCGGGGAGGGGCATTTCCTTGCCGTTTACGTCGTAGGCCTTCTTCTCGATCAGGTCTACAACGCCCACAGCCTGCTCACCCTTGAGGATGGGGAAGGTGAAGGGGATGGCGGAAGCGCCGAAGGTCTCCCGGATGGAATCGAAGGTGCCGAAGAAGTTGGCATGCTCTTCGTCCAGCTTGGAAATATAGAACATTGCGGGCAGATCGGCGTCAGCCAGAGCCTTCCAGCCCTTTTCGGTGCCAACGGCGATGCCGGACTTGGCGGTCAGGCAGATGATGCCGGAATCAGCAACACGGAGGGACTGAACCACTTCCGCCGCAAAATCGAAGTAACCGGGATTGTCCAGAATATTCAGCTTGGCGCCGGAATACTCCACGGGAATCACAGAGGTCTTAATGGAATACTGTCTCTTCTTCTCTTCGTCGTCGAAGTCGGAGACGGTGGTGCCGTCGGCACGCTTGCCGAGACGGGTAATCGCCTTGGTCAGGTAGAGCATACTCTCGCAGAGGGCAGACTTGCCGTCGCCGCCATGACCGAGCAAAGCAATATTGCGGATGTCCTTCGCAGTGTACATAGTTTGAAAATCTCCTTTCTGTGCAGTCGGGAAGTGACTGCGGGGGCAAACCATTGTTGCCACAATTATTTTTATTATACACGATAGAAAACCAGAATGCAATTACAATTACTGAAATTTCCGCAGAAAAGCCAAAGTTTTTGTGAAAAAGGTATAGGTCTTTCAGAATTTCAGCAGGATATACGAGATCAGCAGGGTTACACCCGCCCACAGCAGCTGGAACGCAGCCAGATGAATGGGAGACACGGCACTGACAGAACCCCAGACGATGAGCAGAGAGCAGAGCAGCAGACCGAACAGACCGGCGAAGAGATTCATCCACAGGCCGGTTCTGGCTGTGATCCGAAGGGTGCGTCCGGCGGCAACGGTCATGGCAAAGGCACCGAAGGTATCCTTGGCGATCAAAGCCCCCTGGGAAGATATTTCGGCGTTTTCCTTTTCGGAAAGCCGGAGACGCTCCGTGTATTTGGGATAAATCAGGGAATCCACAGGCAGCTCATACTTGGCAGCGATCAGCTCCGGGGTAATGAGGAAGTCTCTGGTGGCAAGCACCACGGAGAAATTCCGATTGGCCAGAACCTCCTTCAGACCGCTGCCCGTGGAGGGGTTGGGCTTATACCTTATGGCGAAAATTCCTGCCAGCTCCCCGTTGACGGAGACATAGACCGCCTGACGAACCCGGGTGCCTGCGGGCATATGCACGCCCATGCTCCGCATAAAGCTGAGGGTGCCCACCAGAACCACGTTCTGATCGATTTCCGCTCCGATGCCGTTGTTCTCGTAGACCCGATGGTCTGTGAGCTGCAGGGGCTTGCGGAGAGGGGCGGTGAGCAGGGAGCGGAACAGACCGGTGAGAGGACTGTCCACCAGCTCCACTGCGGCAAGGGCCAGAGGAATCACTTCCTCCGCCCGGTAACCGTTGAAGAGCTTCATGCCGTTGGAGCTGCAGTCCGCACTGGGGAAGAGATCCTCGTCCCGAAGAATCAGCGTATGCTTTCCACCGAAGAGCTTTGCGCTGTGCCAGCCGCACAGGGCGCCTCCGAAGCCGGACAGCCGCTTGGCAAGCACCCGGCTGGGGACGGCATAGGCCAGCATCCCCGTACAGGGCACGGAGCAGGTGAGCAGCAGAAGCCACAGCAGCAGGAAATTGGTGTTGGTTCGCACCGCAAACAAAACCGCGAGGATCATGGTCACCGGCAGCAGCAGGGTGGAGTAGACGCACAAAACCTTCTGGGGGAAATCCGGCCGGAGGAGGTTCTGAATGTAATCCTTCATGTCTGCGGGACTGCGGTGGAGGGAATCGGTATTGGGAAGCAGCTTTGGGGTGTCGTAAATGCCCATGGGACTGTCGAAGGAACAGACCGTGTGCAGGGTGTGGAACATACCGCTGCGGTTTGCAACCAAAGAGTAGAAGTGGAAATACAGCAGGAGCAGCAGGGGCAGACAGTAGGTCTGCACCGTGGCAGACAGGGCGGTAATTCCCTGAATGACGCCGAGAAGCACTGCAAGGGTGGTCAGGGTGTAGGTGCTGATTCTTGCGTGGAGCAAATCCAGCACGCCCCGGATGGGAACCTCCACCGCCAGAAGCAGGGACAGACCCAGTGCGGACAGGGCGATCGTCGACCCATATTTCTCCAGACCGGGGAAAAAGGAACCGGACAGCACCTGATAAAGCAGGAGAAACACGCTGAACAGAGCAATCAACGCCAACAAATACAGACGGATGTGCTGAATCAGCAGGCCGGAATGGTATTTTTTCAAAAGCTGGTGGGGAGAATACTCCACCGGCGAGGATTCCGTGGGAGCTTGGGAAGCCGCCTTTTCCGCCTGAGACGGCTTCTTTTTGGGAAGGTCATTTTCCGGGAGATCATCCACCGGCTGAAAGGGTCTGGTTTTGGCGGAAGAATCTCTGACCGGCTGAAAGACTGCCGTATCTCCTTTTTTCCCGGAAGAGCCTGTTCTGCTGTGGGAAACCGGACGGAAGGCAGCGGTGTCGCCCCTTCGGAAGGCAGCGGTTTCCTGGGAAACCGGACGGAAGGTGGCGGTGTCGCCCTTTCGGAAGGCTGCGGTATCCTGGGAAACCGGACGGAAGGTCATGGTATCCCCCGACGCCTTTCCGGGACGGGAGGAGGAACCGGTGTAAACCCGGGTGTCTTCCTCAAGCTGACCCTGGTCAGACACGTCCGGCCTATTCAATTGTTCCGGATCGCGCCGCTTCATGGCTCAGCCCCTCTGACGAACTGCTTCGTAAAGCAAAATCGCTGCGGCGGCAGAGGCGTTCAGGGAGGAAATCCGCCCCTTCATGGGAATGCTGACCTTGAAATCGCAGCTTTCGGAGACGATACGGCTCATACCCACGCCTTCGTTGCCAATGACGATGGCGGCGGGGCCCTTGAGATCGGCGGTGTAGAGGGAGGTGCTGCCGTCAGCGGCGGTTCCGAAGACCCAGACACCCCGCTCCTTCAGCTTCCGAATGGCGTCGGCAAGGTTGGAAACCCTTGCCACCGGCATATATTCAATGGCACCGGCGGAGGTTTTGCCTACGACCGCAGTCAGACCCACGCTGCGGCGCTTGGGAATAATGACCCCGTGAGCGCCGGCACATTCGGCGGTGCGGAGGATCGCGCCCAGATTGTGGGGATCGGAAAGCTCGTCGCAGATCACCACCAGCGGGGCTTCGCCCTTTTCCTCGGCGCGGCGGAGGATGTCCTCGATGGACACATACTCATGCGCCGCCACGGTAGCCATAATGCCCTGATGGGCGCCGGTGGGGCTCATATCGTTTAATTTTCTCCGATCGATGCGGACAACCACCGCACCGGCTTCCCTGGCCATGGCGGCCAGCCGGCCCAGAGCCTTGTCCGTGTCGCCGTCCGCCAGAAATACCTTGTTGATGGTTCTTCCGCTGCGGAGGGCTTCCGTTACGGCGTTTCTGCCTTCGATCATGTCCTCGGACAGAGAACTGAACTCTTTCTCTTTTCTCATACTTACCTCGATCATTCCTGAATGTGACATTCGTATTTGCAGTCATACTGCCCATTATCCAAGGTTATTATATCAGAGAAATTGTCGATATACAATATAAAATATGTATTCACAGAAAATTTACACCCCGGCCGGTATCCGGAATTGCGAAACGGTGAAAGATATGATATGATTGAAAAAAATAAACGCACTTCGCAAAGGAGCGTGAATCTATGCCCAATAATAACAATCAAAACGGAAATAATGACAATCGTTCCAAAACTCCGCTGATCGTACTGGCAGTGGTGGTGATTGTCTTTACAATCTTCGGCAACCGGATCATGTCCATGCTGTTCGCCGCGGGACAGGAGGAGGTTACTTATCATGACTTCCTCTCCTCGGTGGAAAACAACGAGATTGAGGACGTAAAGATCGGCGAAACCCAGATTTTTTACGAGAAAAAGACGGATGAGGAAGGCAATCGGAACAAGGTTCAGTATTATACCACCCGGCTGGCAGATGTGGATCTGACGGAAGTGGTGCAGAAGCTTCATGCCAACGGCGTTGACTTTAACGGCGTGGCAACGGATGACGACAATTCCTCCTTCTTCCTTTCCTGGATTCTGCTGCCTCTGCTGATGTATTTCGGCTTTGTCCTGCTGCTGCGCTTTCTTGCAAACCGCAGCGGCGGCAGCGGGGGCTTCGGCGGTCTTGGTGGCATGGGAAGCATCGGGAAAAGCAAGGCCAAGGTTTATATGGAAAAGGAAACCGGTGTGACCTTTCAGGACGTGGCCGGTCAGGATGAAGCCAAGGAGTCTCTGGTGGAGATTATCGATTTCCTCCATAACCCGAAAAAATACACCGCCATCGGCGCAAAGCTGCCCAAGGGCGCTCTGCTGGTTGGCTCTCCCGGCACCGGCAAGACCCTCCTTGCCAAGGCCGTTGCCGGCGAGGCCCATGTGCCTTTCTTCTCCATTTCCGGCTCCGACTTTGTGGAAATGTTCGTGGGCGTTGGCGCAAGCCGGGTTCGTGACCTGTTTCAGGAGGCCTCCAAGGTGGCGCCTGCCATCATCTTCATCGATGAAATTGACGCCATCGGCCGCAGCCGTGACAGCAAGCTGGGCGGCAACGACGAACGGGAGCAGACCTTGAACCAGCTTCTGGCGGAAATCGACGGCTTCGACTCCTCCAAGGGCGTGGTCATTCTGGCCGCCACCAACCGTCCGGAAATTCTGGATAAGGCGCTGCTTCGGGCAGGCCGCTTTGACCGGCGGATCATTGTTGACCGTCCCAATCTGGAGGGGCGGTATCAGACCCTTCTGGTTCACACCAAGAATATCCGGATGTCTGAGGACGTAGACCTGCGGAAGCTGGCTCAGGCCACCGCCGGCGCTGTGGGCGCCGACCTTGCCAACCTGGTCAACGAGGCTGCCCTCCGGGCAGTCCGCCAGGGCAGAAAGGCGGTCAATCAGCAGGATTTGCTCACCTCCTTTGAGGTGGTAATTGCCGGCACGGAGAAAAAGGGCACCGTGCTGACGGACATTGAGAAACGAATCGTTTCCTACCATGAGGTGGGTCATGCTCTGGTGGCGGCGCTGCGGAAGCACTCCCAGCCGGTCTCCAAAATCACCATTGTGCCTCATACCTCCGGGGCATTGGGCTATACCATGCAGATGCCGGAGGAGGAAAAATATCTGAATTCCAGGGACGATCTGCTGATTGAGCTGCAAACCCTGTTGGGCGGACGGGCTGCGGAGCAGGTGGTCTTCGGTATTCAGACCACCGGTGCGGCCAACGACATTCAGCGGGCGACTGACCTTGCCAGAAAAATGGTTACCCAGTTCGGCATGAGCGATCAGATTGGACTCATGGCATTGGCAACCACGCAGAATGAATATCTGGGCAGTCAGGCCTATATGGACTGCGCCCAAACCACCGCTTCGGAAGCGGATCGGGAAGTCCGGAACCTGCTCAATGACTGTTATGAAAAAGCAAAGACCCTGCTGCAGGAAAACCGGGAGCTTCTGGATGAAATTTCCCTGTATCTGCTGCAAAAAGAAACCATTACCGGCGATGACCTGATGGCCTATGTAAACGCTGATTCCAAAAAGCTGCCCGCCGGAGAAACAGAGGAGGAAGCATGAGTTTCGAGGGTCTGGAGATTAACTGGGACGCCATAAAGAGCTTCTTTGCGTCCCTGACGGTAAAAAAGGTCGTTCCGGGCCTGCTGATCCTTGTCGTGGGAATGATTGCGGCCAAGCTGCTGCTGAAGCTCTTTGACCGAATGCTCCAGCGCTCCAAGCTGGATCGGACGATCTTCGCCTTCCTCCGGGCGGTGATGCGAACGCTGCTTTACGCAATCATTGTTTTGATTGCGGCAAGCTCTCTGGGTATCGACGTTACCTCGCTGGTGGCTGTGCTCAGCGTGGTCTCTCTGGCCATTACTCTGGCGGTGCAGAATGTGCTTGCCAATGTGGTGGGAGGCGTGACCCTGCTGATGACCCATCCCTTCCGGGTGGGAGAGACCATTCAGGTGGGGGAGGACATCGGCACCGTGAAGGAGATTGGCATTCACTATACCAAGCTGCTGACCTTCAACGGGGAACTGATTTATATTCCCAACAGCGATACGGTATCCGCCAGAATCTATAATTACAGCGCCGAGGGGAAACGCCGCATTGAACTGGATTTTACCGCTTCCTATGCAGACAGTATGGATCTGGTCAAGGAAGCCATTTTAGAAGCGGCAGACCATCCCAAGGTGCTGGCGGAACCAAAGCCTCAGGTTCTTGTCAAGGAGTATTGCGACAGCAGCATCTGCTATCGTTTGCTGGTCTGGACGGCTCCGGAGGATTATCTGGAGACAAAGTTCGGCATCACAGAGGAGGTCAAACGGAAATTTGACGAAAAGGGTATCAGCATACCCTTCCCCCAGATGGACGTACATCTTGACAAATAAGAAAAGAGCCGACCCGCCGGTCGGCTCTTTTCCACACGCTGACAGACTGAAAAAAGTTCGGAAGTCGAGCAACTCCCGGTCGTCGGCGTACAAAGGTACGGTAGACCGGGAGTTGCGATGGAAGCCAAAATTCTTGCGA
>JAEDOJ010000218.1 GCA_016302015.1 Oscillospiraceae bacterium
ACCGCCGGGTTTCCCTGTGCCGGGAATTAACGAAGCTGCATGAAGAGGTGCTCCGTATGACGCTGGGAGAAGCGATAGAGTATTATGTAAACCTCTCTCCCCGTGGGGAGTATGTCCTGATTGTGGAAGGCGCGGCTGCGGAGGCAGAGGAGACCGTTTCCATGGAGGAAGCGCTGGAAAAAATACAGGCTCTTGTCCGGCAGGGCGTCAGCAAAAAAGACGCCGTCAAGCAGGTTGCCAGGGAAACCGGCCTGCCCAAAAACGCTCTCTACTCCGCATCCTTGGAATAATTTCCCTCTTGGGGCTTGATTTTTCCATTTTACAACTGTATAATTTTCAATATTTCAATGAAAGTGAGGCAAGCTTATGAAAAAATTGCTTTCCGTCTTTCTTCTGCTGGCCATGGTGCTGACCATGTGCGTTCCTCTGGCAGGGGCAGCAGGCGTCTATGAAGGAAAAACCGTGGTTCTTTACACCGGCAACGTCCGGGGCGACATCGACGTCTACAGCAAAATCGCCGCTGTCAAGGCAAATTATGAGAAGGAAGGCGCCAGAGTTGTGCTGGTGGACGCGGGCAACTACCTGCAGGGCAAGACCTACGCCAACACCGACCGGGGTTTCTCCGTTTATAACTTAATGGACGCCGCAGGCTATGAGGTGGCTGCCATGGGCATGTACGAGTTTGTCCACGGCGACGCTACCACCGGCTATCCCTATCACGGCAACTTCCACAAGTATTATACCCAGGCCGAGCTTTACAACGGCACGGACGAACTGACCTATGCCCGGAATTCCAAGGGGGACGTCACCGCCGTCCGTCCCGCAAAGGACAAGGCGAACTTTGCGGTGCTCTCCTCCAACGTTGGTATTCTTGACGGAGGCTTCTACGCAGCCGACAGGGAAACAACCGTCAGCGTCGGCGAGCTGAAGCTGGGCTTTGTGGCTGTCTCTGACGTAGAACGTGCCCGCAGGAACACGCAGGATGGCTTTATGGATACCGTGGAGCCCATAGAAGGCGAGCCTGCCCTGCCCAAGGGCTGCGACCTCACCGTCTGTCTGGCAAATGCCGAAACAGAGCTGGAGGCCGATATCATGATTGAGATTCTGACGGACGGCCCTCTGTCTCTGGGTGCCTATGTCATTGACAACAAGACCAAAGAGATCAAGTTTGAAACGGTAGCGCTGAAGGATGCGGAACCCACTTTGGCCGCTCTGGTGGAAAAGGTCAAAGCCGGGGCTTCCCCCGTGGTCGCCACCAGTCAGATCACCCTCAACGGAAAGGACAGTCTGAACCGAAATCAGGAAACCAATCTGGGCGACCTGACCACGGACGCTCTGAAGTGGTATGCAGAGGAGAAGTTTGACGGCTTCAAGAAGGATGTGCCTGTGGTTGCCATCCAGAACGGCGGAAACTGCGACAACTTCCTCTATCCCGGCGATGTCACCAAAATTGACCTGCTCCGTTCCCTTCCCTTCTCCCCCATGGGCGTTGGAATTCTCTATGTTACCGGTGCGGAGCTTCTGGAAACGCTGGAAGCCGCCTGTCAGAAGGAGAACTGCTCCGGCTTTGCTCAGGTTGCCGGCCTGACCTACAGCATTTCCACCTACAAGGAGTTCGACGCCGGCGAGGAGTACGGAAAGTTCTATCAGGCACAGACCGTAAACCGTGTGGAGATTCTGGAGGTAGGCGGAAAGGACTTTGACGAAAAAGCCACCTACGCCGTCATTGCCGACAACTACCTGATGAATGGCAACGACACCTATTATACTTTCAAAGACATCTGGGGGAGCGAAGGCCGCACCTATTTGTCCAACGGCAACGGCATGAAGACCCGGGATATTGTGGAGCTGTATTTGAAAGAGGTTTTGGAGGGCAAAATCAGCGATACCTATGCCAAGGCTCAGAACCGCATTACCCTGATCCACGAAGAGCCCTTCGTCAACCCCTTCAAGGATGTGACGGAGAGCGACTGGTTCTATGACGCCGTCCGCTTCAACTATCAGTCCGGCCTGATCAAAGGCATGACCGAGGACGCCTTTGAGCCTGAAACCGACCTTAGCCGTGCCATGATGGTCACCCTTCTGTACCGGATGGAACAGGAGCCGGAGGCTTCGGAATATGAAAATCCCTTTGAGGATGTGGAAAAGGACGCCTGGTACACCGACGCCATCTGCTGGGCCGCGGCGAACAAGATCGTCAACGGCACGACGGAAACCACCTATGAGCCCGACGAGACCCTGACCCGTGAGCAGGCCGCCGCCATTTTCTACCGCTACGCCTGCATGAAGGGATATGACGTCTCCGAGATCGTTGATTTCTCCCCCTACCCCGATGCCGGGCGGGTCAGCTCCTGGGCCACGGAGGAAATGGCATGGGCAGTAGGCGCGCTGCTGATCAACGGTATTTCCATGGAGGACGGCTACACCTATCTGGCGCCCCAAAACTCCGCAACCCGCGCACAGATGGCCACCATCCTCATGCGGTTCTGTGATAAATACGCAGGCGACTGAGAAACAGTCTCCCATCCGGTTAACGCCACGAACTTCATGACATTACTTATCAGCGGGACCCTCGGCCGGTGCAGGCCTTCTGGTTCCCTGTGAGACACAAGGCAATGATTTTGTGCCGCACCTTTGCCTCCCTCTGAGGAG
>JAEDOJ010000026.1 GCA_016302015.1 Oscillospiraceae bacterium
CCAGCGTTTTTGCCACCATGTCCTCTCCAACGTCATTGCCCACCATCAGGCACTCCTCCGGAGCCAGCTTCAGCCGCTGGCAGATTTCCCGGTAATACGCCGGGTTGGGCTTGGAATAGCGGCTGTTTTCGTAGGTGGTGTACAGGAGAAAATGCTCCGGCTGCAGCCCCGCCCAGCCAATCCGGGAACGGGTCGCAATTTCCGGGAAAATCGGGTTGGTGGCAAGAACGGTCTGGTAGCCCCGCCGGTGCAGCCGCTCCATCACCTTCACCGCCAGAGGCTGAAAGCCGCAAAGCTCCCGCGCACACTGAAACTCCCCCCGATAGAAATCCTCAAATACAGGAATGTGGGCTCTGGCCTGCTCCCCGAAAATCCCACAGAAGCACCGCCAAAAGGCCTCCTCATTGGTCACGGAGCCGTCATTGGCCACCATTGCCGCCGTACCCTTCCAGATGGCCTTCTCCAGCGCCGCCGCCTTGTAGCCCAGAGGCGCCATCTTGTGCGCCAGCAGACCAAAATAGGCTCGGGTAAAAGCATCCTGATCCATGGGCAGCAGGGTTCCGTCCAGATCAAAAAACACATATCGTATCAATTTCCTGTCCTCCGCCGAGTTTTTCCTCATGATACCACAGTTTTTCCCCTTTTGCAATCAAAATTGCCGGTAGTATTTCCCATCTTTCCCACAAAAGCCCGCTGCGGTAAAGCCGCACCCCCGGGCCAGCGCCTCTGCCGCTTCAAATTCTCCAAACAGGGAGCCGGTATGATGGGCGTCGCTGGAGAGGACAATCTGTCCCCCAAGGCTGTGCCAGTACCGCAGCATTTCCTCCCTGGGATAGGGACTGGTGCGGTAGCCCCGGCTCATGGCTCCCGTATTGATCTCCAAAGCGGCCTTTCCCGCCAGGGCATCCATGGCCGCCTTCCATGCGGAAACAAATCTGGGATGCTCCCAGTCCGGCGGGGCGCCCCGTTCCGCAAATTTCGTCAGCAGGTCAAAATGGCCGATGATATTTGCCCCGGTTTTCTCCGTCACTCCGGCAATCTGCTCGAAATAGGCCTCCGCATAGCCGTTAAAGTCCCCGCCGAAGGCGGAGTTCAGGCAATGAAGGGTCGCCTCCAGGGAATTGTCCACGCAGTAGTCTCTGCCGCAAACACGAATATAATGGGCGGAGCCTACCACATAATCATACGTCTCGTAGTCCCAATCGGAGGCCGGGTCAGCCTCAATGCCCCGCAGCAGGGTGATCTGTCCCCGATATTTTTCCCTGAGCCGGGAAAGCTCCTCCAAATATGCGGGAATGTCCTCTTTTTTCATGCAATACCCCGGATCAAAGTCCACGCAGGCGTGGTCGGAAATGCCAAGAGCCGCCGCTCCCGCCGCAATGGCCGCCGCCACCATTTCCTCCGGGGTGTTTTTCCCATCGG
Source organism: Oscillospiraceae bacterium (assembly GCA_016302015.1). The sequence continues at coordinate 1,423 of JAEDOJ010000026.1, forward strand.
AAAAAACCGTATGGGTATGGAAGTCCGATAAGATCATTTTGTCATCTTCTCCTGCTTCACCTTATGGTCAATGACATGGCGGGAGGCCAGCTCCCGGTGGATATCCTCCAGAGATATTCCCATCTCCACCATCAGCACCATCACATGGTAGGCAAGATCCGCAATTTCATAAACGGTTTCCTTTTTATCCTCCGCCTTGCCCGCAATGATCACCTCGGTGGACTCCTCTCCCACCTTCTTCAGAATCTTATCCAGTCCCTTTTCAAAGAGATAGGTCGTATACGACCCCTGGGGCTTGTCCCTCTTCCTGCCCTCCAGCAGGGTCATCAGCCCCTCACAGGAGAAGTCATGGAGGGTTTCGCTCTCCCAGACCGGGATGGTAAAACAGGAATCCGTGCCCAGATGACAGGCCGGGCCGTCCTTTTCCACCAGAACCACCAGCGCGTCCCCGTCGCAGTCCGCGGTGATGGAGACGATGTGCTGATAGTTTCCGCTGGTCTCTCCCTTCAGCCACAGCTCCTGACGGGAACGGCTGAAGAAGCAGGTCAGCCCCTTTTCCATGGAGATTTCCAGACTTTCCCGGCTCATATAGGCTAAAGTCAGAACTTTTTTGGTAATAGCGTCCACCACAATGGCGGGAATCAGGCCCTTTTCGTCAAATTTTAAGGAATTTATATCCATGATTACAACCTCACAGTGATATCATTTTCTTTGAGAATCCGTTTCAGTTCCGGGATTTCAATTTCTCCGAAGTGAAAGACCGAAGCGGCCAGCCCCGCATCCACGCCGGGCAGGGTTTGGAACAGGGTGACAAAGTCCTCCACAGAGCCCGCGCCGCCGGAGGCGATCACCGGGACGGACACCACCTTGCAGACCTCCTCCAGCAGTTCCAGATCGAAGCCCCGCTTCACCCCGTCGGTGTCGATGGAATTCACCACCACTTCCCCCGCTCCGGCCTCCACGCAGGCTTTGATCCAGCCGATGGCCTCCAGCCCCGTGTCCTCTCTGCCCCCCTTGGCAAAGACCCGGAAGCCGCCGTCCACCCGCTTCACGTCCACAGACAGGACGACGCATTGATTGCCGTATTTTTCCGCCGCTTTGGAGATCAACTCCGGATTGCGAATCGCCCCGGAATTGACGCTGACCTTGTCCGCGCCGCATTTCAGCACCCGGTCAAAATCCTCCAGCGTGTTAATTCCGCCCCCTACGGTCAGGGGAATGAAGATGGTCTGCGCCACCTGGGTCAGAATGTCCGTAAACAAGGCTCTTCCCTCGCTGGAGGCGGTGATGTCATAAAACACCAGCTCGTCCGCGCCGTTGTCGCTGTAATATTTCCCCAGCTCCACCGGAGAGGACACGTCGGAAAGTCCCTGAAAATTCACACCCTTTACCACTCTGCCGTTTTTGACATCCAGACAGGGAATAATTCGTTTTGTGATCATTTCGCCACCTCGACCGCCCGGGCCAGATCAATGGCTCCCGTGTAATACGCCTTGCCGATGATGGCGCCGTACAGGTTCAGCTCCCGCAAAGCCCTGATATCCTCTATGGAAGAAACCCCGCCGGAGGCTGTGATCTGCATATGATACTTCTCCGACAGCCTGCGGTATAAGTCCCGGTTGGTGCCTTCCATCGCCCCATCTCTGGAAATATCCGTACAAATCAGGGTTCTGATCCCGATTTTCTCCAATTTGTCGCAGAAGTCCTCCGCTGTGTAGGCAGAGGTTTCCGTCCAGCCGTGAATGGCAACCCGACCGTCCTTCAAATCCACGCCCACGGCAATTTTGTCCCCCCAGGCTTCCGCCGCCCGGCGAAGAAAGGCCTCGTCCGTCACCGCCGCCGTGCCCAGAATCACCCGGTCAACGCCGGCGTTCAGGTACCGCTCCACGGTTTCCATACTGCGGACGCCGCCGCCCACCTCTGTGTGAAGGCCGGTGCCCCGGACAATTTCCTCCACCGTGGCAAGATTGGGAGTCGCACCGCTTTTGGCGCCCTCCAAATCCACCAGATGCACCCATTGGGCGCCCTTTTGTTCAAAATCTCTGGCAACCTCCAAAGGATTTTCGCTGTACATCGTCATCCGGGCGTAATCCCCCCGAAGCAGGCGCACCGCCTTCCCCTGTACCAAATCAATGGCGGGAAAAATGATCATACCCTTCCCTCCCATTCACAAAATCCTCGCAAAATATTCAGACCCACCTGTCCGCTCTTTTCCGGGTGAAACTGACAGCCGCAGACATTTCCTCTGCCGATGGCGGCAGTCAGCTCCGCTCCGTATTCCGTGGTGGCGATCACATCGTCGCAGTCTCCACCATAGTAGGAGTGGACAAAATACACATAGTCCCCCTCCCGGATATACTTGAAAATCGGGTGCTTCTCTCCCACAAAATGCAGGGCGTTCCAACCGATCTGGGGAATTTTCAGGGTTTCCGGGATCACGTCCCCGATGTATTTCGCTGTTCCGGGAATCAGCCCCAGACCGGCGTGACAGCCATATTCCATGCTGCCGTCCAGCAGCATTTGCATTCCCAGACAGATGCCCATGATGGGCGTTCCCCCGGCGGCCTTCTGCCGGAGCAGGTCATCCAGACCCAGACAGCGGAGCTTCTGCGCCGCATCGGCAAAGGCTCCCACGCCGGGAAGCAGAATCCGTTCCGCAGCGGCGATTTGCTCTTTTTCCCCGGTGACAACCGATGCTTCTCCCAGATACGCCAGGGAGCTTTTCAGGGAGAACAGGTTGCCCACACCGTAATCCACAATGGTAACCATTACAGCACACCCTTGGTGGAGGGCAGGCGGTTCTCCTGACCGGCGGCAATGGATACCGCCGCGGACAGGCTCCGTGCCACGGATTTGAAGCAGCCTTCAATGATATGGTGGGCGTTCTTCCCCGCCAACTGGCGGATATGGAGGGTCAGTTCTCCACACCGGGCAAAGGCCGTCCAGAATTCCCCTACCAGCTCCGTGTCGAAGGTTCCCACCTTTTCCGTGGGAATGGACAGGTCACAGCACAGCAGCCCCCGTCCCGACAGATCCACCGCCGACAGAATCAGCGCCTCGTCCATGGGAAGGAGCATATTTCCGTACCGGCAGATGCCCCGCTTGTCCCCCAGCGCCTGCAAAACCGCCTTGCCCAAGCAGATGCCGATGTCCTCCACGGTATGATGATCGTCCACATAGGTATCGCCCTTACAGTCCACGGTCAAGTCAAAATTCCCGTGGGCGGCGAACAGGGTCAGCATATGGTCTAAAAACCCGCAGCCGGTGTGAATCTCCGACCTGCCGCTGCCCTCCAGGGTCAACGACAGTCTGATCTGCGTCTCTGCGGTGCAGCGTTCAAGACGTGTGCTTCTCATTGAAGTCCCTCCCTTTGAATGGTCTCGATGGCATGGATCAGAGCCTCCATCTGCTCCGGTGTGCCAATGGTAATGCGATTATAGTTTGAAATGGCAGGATTGTCAAAGTGGCGAATCAAGATTCCCATTTCCTTTAATTTTAAATAGAGCGCCTTGCCATCCAGCGCCGGATGGGCGGCGAAGAGGAAGTTTGCCCTGGAGTCTGTGACAAAAAATCCCAGCTTTTCCAGTTGTTCCTTTGTTTTCCCTCTGCACTCCATGATTTTTTTGCAGTTATTTTGGTAATATTCCGCCTCCTCCAGCGCCGCCGCCCCCACCGCCATGGTCATGCGGTTGACGTTATAGGGGTTGGTGGAGTATTTGATCCGGTTCAGGTCTTCGATCAGCACCGGGTTTCCCACCCCAAAGCCCAGTCTTGCTCCCGCCAGAGAATAGGACTTGGAAAAGGTTCGGGTCACCAGAAGATTGTCGTATTTTGTCACCAGCGGCAGAGCCGTTTCTCCCCCGAAATCAATATACGCCTCGTCAATCACCACCACAGTCTCAGGATTCGTGGAGACAATTCTCTCGATCTGGTCTAAACTCAGCAAAAGTCCTGTGGGTGCGTTGGGATTTGCGATGACAATGTTGCAATTCAGGTTTACATAATCTTCCACATCAATGGTAAAATCCTCTTTCAGCGGGATCGGCCGGCAGGGGACGTGGTTGATCTGTCCAAACACGGGATAAAACCCGTAGGACAGGGCGGGGAAGGCAAAGGGATGGCTGTCATCCCCAAAGGCCGCAAAGGCAAAATTCAGGATTTCATCGGAGCCGTTGGTCATCAGGAGCATATCCGTGGATACGCCGAAAAATTCCGCCGCCTTCTGATTCAGCCCTCTGCATTCCGGGTCGGAGTATAATTGCAGCCGGGAAGCCTCCGCCTCCGCCGCCCGGATCACCCCCGCCGAAGGGGGATAGGGGGATTCATTGGTGTTTAATTTAATGTACTGCTGATCTCTGGGCTGTTCTCCGGGAACATAGACCTTCAGATCCCGGTGACGTTGGGTAAAAAATCGGCTCATACCCCTTCCTCCAAACGAATTGTTGCGCTTCTGCCGTGGCCTGTCAACCCCTCTTCCTTTGCAAAGCGGTCCACATCCCGTGCCACGGCCTCGAAGGCCTCCCTGGGATAGTAAATGAATTGAGATTTCTTCACGAAATCATCCACGGACAGAGGGCTGGAAAATCTTGCAGTCCCCTCCGTGGGCAGGGTGTGGTTGGGGCCTGCGTAGTAGTCCCCCAGCGCCTCCGGGCAGTGCCGTCCCAAAAAGACCGAGCCTGCGTTTTTCACCTTGTCCAGATAATCAAAGGGCTGGTCGAGGCACAGCTCCAGATGCTCGGGAGCCAGGGCATTGGCGATTTCAATGCCCACCTCTAAATTGTCGGCCACAATGATTTTGCCATTGTGATCTATGGACGCTCTGGCAATCTCCTGCCGCAGAAGCTGAGGAAGCTGCGCCTCCAGTTCCTCCTGCACCTGCCTGGCAAGCTCCATGCTGTCCGTGATCAGGACTGCGCTGGCCAGCTTGTCATGCTCCGCCTGAGACAGCAGGTCTGCCGCCACATAGCGGGGATTGGATTTTCCGTCGGCGACCACCAGAATCTCGCTGGGGCCTGCGATCATATCAATGGAAACCTTGCCGAAGACCTGCTTCTTCGCCTCTGCCACAAAGGCATTTCCCGGGCCGACAATTTTATCCACCTTGGGGACGGATTGGGTGCCGTAGGTCAGGGCGGCGATGGCCTGGGCTCCGCCCACCTTGAACACCCGGTCAACCCCGGCGATTTTGGCGGCGGCCAGAATCTGGGGAGGGATCTTTCCCTCCTTGTTGGGAGGCGTCACCATGACGATCTGGCTGCAGCCTGCCAGCTTGGCGGGGACGCAGTTCATCAGAACCGTGGAAGGGTAGGCGGCGGTGCCTCCGGGGACATACAGTCCCACCTTTTCAATGGGCAACACTCGCTGTCCCAGCAGCGCGCCCCCCTCTCCGGGAACCACGAAGCTGGTTCTCACCTGCTGGCTGTGGAAGCGGCGGATATTTTTCTCCGCAGTCCGCAAAATACGGAGGAAATCCTCGTCCACAAGCCCCATGGCTTCGTCAAATTCCTCTGCCGAGACCTCCAGAGCGGTCAGCTTGGCTTTATCAAACTTTTCGCAGTAGGAAAACAGGGCGGCGTCCCCGTTTTTCCGTACCTCCCCAATAATTTCAGCCACAATTCCCTCCACGCTCACCGTGGGAGATACTCTGGCAAAAATCTTTTCCTGTTCCACCTGTCCGTATTTCAAAATCGGTATCATGCTCTTCCCTCCACCTGTTCCATCATGGCCCGGGTCAGGCGGCTGATGGCTTCGTTTTTAAACTGGAAGGCCGACCGGTTGGCAACCAGTCTGGCACTCACCGGGGCAACGGTCTCATAAGGCTCCAGATCGTTTTCCAACAGGGTCTTCCCTGTTTCCACAATGTCCACGATCACATCGGACAAGCCCAATATGGGCGCCAGCTCGATGGAACCGTTCAGCTTGATGATGTCAATATCCCGGCCCAGTTTCCCGTAATATTTCCTTGTGACGTTGGGGAACTTGGTGGCGACCCGGAGGGTTCTGTCCGTCCGGTCACGGAAATTTTTCTTTCCTGCCACCGCCAGACGGCATTTCCCCACCTTCAGGTCTAACAGCTCAAACAGCTCCGGCTCATATTCCATGAGGATATCCTTCCCCACCACGCCCACATCCGCAGCGCCCCGCTCCACATAAATGGCAACGTCCGAGGGCTTCACCCAGAAATAACAGACGCCGGCCTCCGGGTTCTCAAAAATCAGCTTTCTGGTATCCTCCAGCACCTCATCGCAGGCGAAGCCGGCGGCTGCCAGCATTCTGTAAACCTTTTCCCCCAAGCGTCCCTTGGGCAGCGCAATCTGCAGCATTTCAACCTTCCTCCCTCTGCATTTTCTCCACGACCCGGCAGGTCAGCTTTTCCGGGATCACCCGCTGCGCCGAGACCGTCTTCCCTTCCAGAGTAAGCTCCCGCACCCGCTGCAAAACCGCCGCCGGACTGTCCTGTTCGCTGTAGAGCAGCAGAACATCCGTATCATATTCTCCCGGCGCATCCAGCCGCTCCAGCAGATCCAGATAGACCGCAAAGCCGATGGCTCTGCCGTCCTTTCCCATTTTCTTCATCAGACGGTCGTACTGGCCTCCGCTGAGAACCCGGGTGGGAACGCCCTGCACATACCCCCGGAACACCAGACCGTTGTAATAATTCATATCGTTCAGAACGGAGAAGTCCACCTTGATTCGGACATTTTCCAGATCGTCACAAACCTTCAGCACCGCTTCCAGCTCCTCCAGCGCCGCCCGGTCTCCTCCCAGCGCTTTCAGTTCCTCCAGCGCCTCTTCCCGGCCGTAGGCTCTGGCCAGGGCGGTGAGCAGTCTCGTCTTTTCTTCCGGGACACGGTTTTCCCGGCACAGCGCCTCCGCACCGCCGGGGTTCTTGTCCTCAATGCATTTCAGCAGCCGGGGCAGAGACTCTCCCAGCTCCAGACCCTCCAGAGCGGCGGAGATCACGCCCAGATGGGAGATATTCAGTACGCATTCCTCAGAAATTTCCCGCAGGCTTTCCACCGCCAGCCGGAGTACCTCGCACCGCTGATAAAAATCCACGTCTCCCAGACACTCCAGCCCCGTCTGCATGATTTCCCGGTAGCTGTGGGTCTGCGGGGAAATACGGTAGACATTCTCATTATAATACAGCCGCTGAACGGAGCCGGGAACCACTCTGGTATTTTTCACAATGGACAGGGTTACGTCCGGCTTCATTGCCATGAGCTTGCCGTTGGTGTCCGTAAAGGTGATCACGCTGTCGGACACCAGAAATTCCTTATTTTTGCTGTAAAGGTCGTATTCTTCAAATTTTCCCATTTTAAAATAGGAATAGCCAAAGCGGCTGTAAATATCCCGCAGGCGGAAAACCACCTTTTCCTCATTTTTCAGGATATCCGTCCTGATCTCCATTGCCTTTTCCCTCCATTTCCCGTTCAATGGCCATTTGGTATCCGCCGCTGCCGTAGGTCAGACTCCGATTGACCCGGCTGATGGTGGCAGTAGACATCCCCGTTTCCGCGGAAATGGTCAGATAGTTTTTCTTCTCCCAGAGCATCTTTGCCACCGCATACCGCTGCGCCATGTCCTGCAGCTCCCGTACCGTGCAGATGTCCTCAAAAAACCGGCAGCATTCCTCCTGATCCCTCAGGGACAGAATCGCCGCAAACAGTTGATTCATGCTTTCCGCTCGTTGTGTCATAGCCTTGCCTCCGTATTAGCGTATTATCATGATAAAGTGATAACACAGAAAAGTGGATTTGTCAACACCTTTTCTCCGCCGGGATAAAAGCCGGGGTCTGAAATTATTTGATTTTTTTCAGCTTTCTGACATTTTTTCGTTTTTTTATCACAGATAATCCCTTCTATTGCAGGAAAAAATAGAACCGACTGCAGTTGTTTTTGCGCGAATTGCAGCCGGTTTCATTTTTTGACAAGGGAAAAAGCCAAAGATTTGGTTGGGGCGTTTTTTCTTTTTCGAGCCATATTATTTTTGCGAGGTTCACCACGGAATCGGAAAGGAGGAATACGGCATGAACTATTTATTGCGCGGCGGAGCAGTTGTGTTGCTGGTGGTGCTTCTATGCTCTGTGGCGGGCGCTGCGGACACCTTGATTCCCGGCGGCAATACCATCGGCCTGACCATGGAAACCGAGGGTGTGGCTGTGGTGGAATTTTCCAGCAACATCCCGGAAAAGGCCGGATTGCAGCGGGGAGATTTTATTACGGAGATCGATCACCGGTCCATCCACTCCACCCAGGAGGTGGTTGAGGCGGTCAACCGTTCCCAGGGCTCGCCGCTGACCCTGACCGTCAGCCGCAACGGCGAGAAACGCAGCGTCACCCTTGCTCCGTCCCAAACCGATGAGGGCTGGCATCTGGGAATCTATGTCCGGGACAGCATCAGCGGTATCGGCACCGTCACCTACTATGACCCGGATACCAACACCTTCGGCGCTCTGGGGCACGGAATCAGCGACGGCGCAGTCCTGCTCCCCATGCGAAGGGGAAGCGTGCTGCCCTCACAGGTAATCGCCGTGACCAGAGGGCAGTGCGGCGAGCCGGGGGCGTTGCAGGGTGCGGTCTGCGGGAGGAGCGCCACCGGAGAAATTCTGGAAAACACACCCCAGGGCATTTTCGGCACCATGGAGCCGGGCGTGGGCGAGCCATTGCCCATCGCCACAGCCGGTCAGGTGCATACGGGGGCCGCAACCATCCGCTCCAGCGTCCGCGGGACGCAGGTGGAGGAATTTTCCGTAAAAATCTGCGCTCTCTACCCCGATGATCCCAGCGACCGGAATCTGTTGATTCAGGTGACTGATTCAGAGCTGCTCTCTCTCACCGGGGGCATTGTGCAGGGAATGTCCGGCAGTCCGGTGATACAGGACGGCAAGCTGGTAGGAGCGGTAACCCATGTCCTTGTGGACGATCCCACAAGAGGCTACGGGATTTTCATCGAAAATATGCTGGAGGCGGCGGCCTGAGTGTGAAACCGGATGACGGTTGTCTTCCCCGTTGGCAAGTCTATCACGCAGAAATAAGAGCCAAACGAAATTGTATCCGTTTGACTCTTATTTCTTTCAATTGTCGTTTCGGGGCGTTCTCAGAAATCAACCTCAGAATCGTAGTAGCAGCACTTCAGCAGCTTTTCCATCTCTTCCTGAGTGGGAATTCTGGGATTGGAGCCGGTACAGGCATCTCCGATCGCTCGCTCTGCAATGCCGGGCAGTCTTTCCAGGAAAACCTCCTCAGGAACAAAGCCCTTCTCGCAGGGATAGCTGTCTGTTCCGTACTTGGAAATGCACTGAGGAATATTCAGATCGTCGTTCATCTTCCGCAGGAAGGCGATCAGCGCAGCAACTTTCTCGTCATCGGAAGCATTCTGATCCGCAATGCCCATATAATCTACGATGACACCGTACCGTTTCTTTGCAGTTGCATCCTTGGCATTAAAAGCAATCACTTTCGGCAGATACATTGCGTTTGCCGCACCGTGGATAATATGTGCGCCGTAGTCAGCGAAAGCTGCGCCGGTTTTGTGTGCCATGGAATGTACGATACCCAACAGAGCATTGGTGAACGCCATGCCTGCAAGGCACTGTGCGTTGTGCATACGGTCACGTGCTTCCACATCGCCGTTATAGGAGGGAACCAGATCCTTCATGATCATTTCGATGGCATGGATTGCCAGAGGATCGGTATAGTCACAGTTGGCAGTAGAAACATAGGCTTCAACGGCATGGGTCATGGCGTCCATGCCGGTATGGGCTACCAGCTTTTTGGGCATGGTTTCCGCCAGTTCAGGGTCCACAATGGCGACATCGGGGGTAATCTCGAAATCGGCGATGGGGTACTTGGTGCCCTTGGCATAGTCGGTGATAATGGAGAAAGCGGTGACCTCCGTAGCGGTGCCGGAGGTGGAGGACACGGCACAAAAATGTGCCTTGGTACGGAGCTTCGGCAGGCCGAAAACCTTGCACATATCCTCGAAGGTGGTTTCCGGATATTCGTACTTGATCCACATGGCCTTGGCTGCGTCAATGGGAGAGCCTCCGCCAATGGCCACGATCCAGTCAGGCTCAAACTTCTGCATCACCTCAGCGCCCCGCATGACCGTCTCTACAGAGGGATCGGATTCAATCCCGTCAAAAATCTGAACCTCCATGCCCGCTTCCTGCAGATAAGCCACTGCACGGTCCAGGAAGCCGAACCGCTTCATAGAACCGCCGCCCACGCAGACGATAGCTCGCTTGCCCTCAAAGGTCTTCAATGCCTCCAGGGAACCCTTACCATGATAGATGTCTCTGGGGAGTGTGAATCTTGCCATTTTGTGTTCCTCCTATTACTCTTACATTCTTTTGGGTGGCGTTTTGTTATACGCCTTTCTACGTCTGGATTATATCATATAGTAATCCATAAATCAATACCTTTTTATCGATAATTTTAAATTTATATAAAAATATTTATTTGACAGTTTCTATGCTCCCTTGTTATAATGAGGAAAAAATCGGAGCGCGTTGCCATGGGACAAAGACCACATCTATATTATTTCGACTATCTGCGAATCTTCGCCGCCTTCTGCGTGATTTTCATGCACACGGCGGCAGATCCCCTGCGGGCAGACTTCAACGGCAGTTGGGAGGGGCTGAATCTGCTGACCAGCCTGTCCTTTACGGCGGTTCCCCTGTTTTTCATGATGTCCGGCTACCTTCTCCTGTCCGGGGAACGGACGGCTGATATTTCCATTTTGGTAAAGAAACGTCTGCCAAAGCTGGTTTTTCCTCTGGCGGCATGGAGTCTGATCTATATTCTGTGGAATCTTTTTCAGCAGGGCAATCTCACCCTCCGGGCTCTTGTCGCCGGGATTCTCCACGCCTTTACGGAGCCTGCCGCCATTCACCTGTGGTTTCTG
>JAEDOJ010000219.1 GCA_016302015.1 Oscillospiraceae bacterium
CCAGCAGGTCGCAGGCGATCTTCAGAGCGGCCTGGGCGGTACGCTTGCCGTTGCGGCACTGGAGCATATAGAGCTTGCCGTTTTCCACGGTGAACTCCATGTCCTGCATATCACGGTAATGGTCTTCCAGCTTGTCGCACACTTTGATGAACTCAGCGTATGCATCGGGGAAGAGCTCTTCCATCTGCTTAATGGGCATGGGAGTACGAACGCCGGCGACCACGTCTTCGCCCTGTGCGTTGGTCAGGAACTCGCCCATCAGCTTCTTCTCGCCGGTAGCGGGGTCACGGGTGAAGGCGACGCCGGTGCCGGAATTTTCATTCAGGTTGCCAAAGACCATGGGCATGACGTTAACCGCAGTGCCCCAGGAGTAAGGAATGTCGTTGTCACGACGGTAGACATTTGCACGGGGGTTGTCCCAGGAACGGAACACGGCACGAATTGCTTCGTAGAGCTGGGTCTTGGGATCGGAGGGGAAGTCCTCGCCCAACTGCTTCTTGTACTCGGCCTTAAACTGCTCGGCCAGATTCTTCAGGTCGGCAGCGGTCAGCTCGGTATCGAACTTGACGCCCTTTTCTTCCTTCATCTTGTCGATGAGCTGCTCAAAATACTTCTTGCCCACTTCCATGACCACATCGGAGAACATCTGGATGAAGCGGCGATAGGAGTCGTAGACGAAGCGCTCGAACTTGGGATCCGGATTGTTGGCGATCATGGACTTGACGACTTCGTCGTTCAGGCCAAGGTTCAAAATGGTGTCCATCATGCCGGGCATGGAAGCACGGGCGCCGGAGCGGACGGAAACCAGCAGAGGATTGGTCAGATCGCCGAACTTCTTGCCGTTGATCTCTTCCATCTTTTCAACGTACTCCATGATCTGCGCCATGATTTCGTCGTTGATTTTCTTTCCGTCTTCGTAATACTGCGTGCAGGCTTCGGTGGTGATGGTAAAGCCCTGAGGAACAGGCATGCCGATATTGGACATTTCAGCCAGATTTGCACCCTTGCCACCAAGGAGCTCCCGCATTTTTGCGTTGCCTTCGGTGAAAAGGTATACATACTTGTGCATTTTGAATTACCCCTTTCAAAATCGTTGAATTCTTATAGATTTTTTTACTGCCCAAGAAGTATACCACATATTTCTTCAATTTGCAAACATTTTCAAGGAAAAAATTCGGATATTTGCAAAACAGGCAAAAAATTCTCATGGTTTTCCGTATTTTTCTCGCTGCAGGGCGGTTTTGGACAGACGAACGGTGAGAACCACCTCTTTCTCCGTCTCCTCCTGACGAGAAAAGGTGATTTTCCCTCCGCAGACCTGTCTCAGCGCCGCCTCCACCCGGGCAAGGAGCTGTCCCGTCTCATCCCCGCCTTCTTCGGCTTTCCGGGAAAGGCAGACCTCAACGTATTCCTCGGTTTTTGCCGCATTCAGCCGGTGCTCCGCCGCATACTTGATGGCCTTCAGCCGCTCCTCCTCCGTGGGCAGACGGAGAAACGCCCGGGCGTGGCGTTCCGAAAGGCCGTATTCCCGGAGCTTTTCCCGCACCGCCGGGCTGTGGCGCAGAAGACGGAGCTTGTTGGCAACGGCGCTTTGACTCATTCCCACCCGGGCGGCGGCCTCCCCCTGACGAAGCCCAAAGCTGCGGATCAGCTCCTCCAGCGCCTCCGCCTGACGAAGATAATCCGACTCCTCTCTGATCCGGCAAATCAGTGCGGACAGGGAGGACGCCTCCTCCCTCTGTGAAACCAAAATGCAGGGCACCTGCTTCCAGCCTGCAAGCTGAGCCGCCCGGAGCCGCCGTTCCCCCGTGACCAGCTCGTAGCCGCCGTCCCCGTCCCGAACCGTCAGGGGATGGAGCATCCCATAGCGTTCCACGCTGACTGCCAGCTCCCGCAGCTCCGCCGCATCGGCGGGTCTCCGGGGCTGAAAATGAATCAGGCGGATGGGAAGATACCGCACCCGCCTGTTTTCGCCCTCCATGTTTCCATCTCCCCTCCACCGGTCTGCCGATCCATCGTCCTGTCCTTTATTGTAATCGGATTTCCTGCAAAATCCCACGAAAAAGGGAGGGCGTCCACAATCATTTGTGATGGCTGAGGAAACACTTCCACAATATGTAGTTTTTATGCAAAGCCTTCGGTTCTGGCACCCAGGGCTTCAAACGCATGTCCGGTGACTGCCGCCCACTCCTCGGCAAGGGAGCCTTCACTCCCTCGGATCTTCTCAGCCAGCTCGGATAAGCCGTTTACGTCCACCGCAATCTCACAGTCGGGATTCCAGATGACAAGCTCCTTCAGACCGCAGCCGTCAAAGGCGCTGTCCGTCAGGCGGATCACATTGGCCGGCAGAATCACGATGCCCTCCAGCCCGGTGCAGCCGTCAAAGGCCTTTGCACCAATCTCCGTCACGTGAATATCAAAAGCCAGATCACGGATTTCCTCCTTGAACTCCTGCCATTCCTGAGACCAGTTATCTTCTGTAATCACCATAGTTCCGGTGCCGCCAAAGTAATACCACCCGGTTCCGAAGGAGGAAGCACCCTCGGGACGGTTGGCGGGCCTTGCGTCGCTGGCTGCGGCTGTCCCGTCCAGCGTTTCAAAATCGTGGCCGGGGTAGAGGGTATGATACTCCTTCGCTCTG
>JAEDOJ010000220.1 GCA_016302015.1 Oscillospiraceae bacterium
TTTTTGCATTCACGAAAATCGAGGATGATCGGATTGGCGGGATGATATCGAAAGGCGTTCTCTGTCATGGTATTTCTCCTTAATGCCATAGCTTTTCGTAATTCCTCTTCTCATCATATCATGCAATCGAACTGTGGCAAGAGAATCGCGCAGTGCATATGATCAAAAAAACCATACCCAAAGAGTTCCCGATGTCATTAACTTAATATGCTTATCTTTGCTCAGCAATCAGGAAAATTGAAATTTGTTGAGTTGTTTCGTAGAAAACGGATTTATCCGCTGGGCAGTCCTGACGATCGGCAGGTCTTGTTGGATGGTATTTCCTACGCATTTTAAGGCGTTTTCCTATTCTCCCTGCCAATTTGAGACGTGAAAAGTGCGGAATGCATAAATGCATTGGTTACGAAATCGTCGATGTTTTTAAGATGATTCGAACCTGGGCATTCCTCAAAACGGACGGAACGGGTAAATCCGTTTTCTACGCACACACTGGAAGGGTTCCGGGCATGGTTTTATATATGGAAAAGGTGGCTCAGACTGTGAGCTTATAGATATATAGGGTCGGGTTTCGGTCAGGTCAAAGCAGGTCTTATTGTCCCCGGAGGGAAGGCAGTAGGAGCCGCCGTGGAAGGTGGATCGGCTGCCGTCGAAAATGTTCACCCGGCTTTTTTCGCCGGTGCTTCGATTTCAGAGGACGATGGTTTTGCTCGCTTCCTCCTCATAGGCAATGACATCACAGGTTTCATACCGTCTGATGATCCTCTGGTTACTCCGTGGTATTTCCCCAATCCTTTATTCCGTATTTCTCCAGCAGCCTTTTGCTGTAGTCCAGACCAGAGGCTGTGAGATAGACGGCTTTTGTGCGGGAAGGGTGGGCGCCCAGATAAATGAGATCCGCCCCATCCAGCGCCTTAAGAACATCATAATCATAGCCCTTCCAGGCATGGAACTCCTCCTGCTCGGTCTTGCTTCTGGGCTGGGTAAAACGGGACAGATACATCAGAACCATGGTCAGTTCCTTCATCGCTTCCTCTGGGGATGTGTTTTTCATCATTGTAGTTCCTCTTTTCTATTTCGTTATAGCACGCCGAACAGCGCGTCCAGATCCGCGCCCTCCAGAATTCGGCTGCTGGGCTTCTGGGCGTTTGCCAGCATGGCTTCTACCTTGTTTGCCACCGCCACGTCCAGGAAGCGATCCATGTCGATTCCCCGGAGTTCAAAGAACAGGGCTGGCTGGGTGTCCAGTCTGGCGCCGATGCCGTAGAGGGCGGCGGCGACATGCTTGCACATCAGCGCCCAGTCCGGGCAGCTGCTCCATCTGCTTCAGAAGAGAACGAAGGCGCTGGTGGTCAACCTCCACCCATTTCCCCTTCAGGAATGCCAGTCCCTCGGTCTGGGATAACAGCATACGGATATCTTCCTCCGACAGCGCCATCCCATCCACCTCCAAAGTGGGCTGCATGGAAATCAGGGCATTGAATCCCAACAGCGAGGGCTTGTTCTCTCCCATGCGAACGGACAGGGAGACGGCGGCCGCCTTTTTACGCCACCAGTTGGGGATCCGGCAAAGGATGCCCGTGGCTTCAATGGTCTCCACCTGCTTCAAAAAATCGAAGGCCTCCTCCGCCGTCAGCTTCAGGGGGTGGAACAGCTCACCGTTTTCCATGAAGGAGCCGATGAGCTGGGATGCCTCCGCCGCCTGGTTTAAACAGGACAGCAGCGTAAGCAGCTTCTCCCGCTCGTATTTATATTCTGTCAGGGCGTATTGCAGGGGCATATGGCGCACTCTGCCGTCAGCATCGCGGGTTGCGTAGGTGGCAAGAAAGGCAAAGGGGAACTCCCCATCCTTATTCTCCACCAGGTGGAAGAAAATACGCTCCGGAACCCGCAGATGCTGGGTCTGCTCCGCCAGATACATGGAAACGCTTCCGTCATAGGCCTGAATTTCCCGGGAGAAAACCTTTCCCAATCGGAGGAAAACGCCCCGGATCCAATCCTCCGTGACATACTCCGCACCGATGGCAAAGGGAACCGCTTGGATTAGCCGTGCCAAATCCTCCTGTTCCAGGGTGGGGACGGCATTTTCCCGCAGCAGCTCCAGATCCGGAAGATCCGTCAGCCTTTTGAAAAACGCATCGCTGAGCAGATAGAGAAACTGGGCGGACGCGTCCCAATCCTTCTGCCGCTGCCTCAGACCCAGATGATACAGCGCCAGAAAGCGATCCTGTTCAAATTCCGCCAGCACCCTCCCATCCGCCGGAGAAACCTGCTCCCGACGCACATCCGGGAAGAAGCCGTCCTCCGCAAACCGAAAGGAAAGGGGCTGATACAATACAGCTGTCCGCTCCATAATGACCTCCCTAAGCACATTCTACCTGCAATATTACCACAAATTGTGTGATATGCAACGGTTTATTTCTGAACAGTCAGGTTATCGGTAGTAATAAGCTTGACCGTTAAATTGGAATTTGTCTCGCCCTTGCCTCCCTCTTTGAGGGAGGTGGCCGAGCTTGCGAGGTGGTCGGGAGTGCCGTAGGTTGATGGTACGAGATATCGATGATTGCACACCCAGGTTCCTCCGGACGATAGGACACCCCCTCAGCCTC
>JAEDOJ010000221.1 GCA_016302015.1 Oscillospiraceae bacterium
CCGGGCGACTTCGGGACTTTCACCCTATAGAATGTGCGCTCACCGGGCGCACATAAGGAAAGCAGCCTCTTGTGCTTCACAAGGGGCTGCATTTTTTTCTACAGGAGGCGCCGCAGGCTGCCGCAAACTGTCGGGCGGGGCAGCAGCGGCGCCAGCGCAGCGGCCTGTGCCGCCGCCTCCGGCAGATCACATTGATTGATATAGTAAATATCCGCAAGATTCTCCCGCTTCAGCACCGCCGCAACCAGGTTCGGCGTGGCTGCGTCCTGTTCCGACGCACCGGCCAGGTCGCAGAAGCGTTGGGGTCGATGCACCGCCTGGGAAATTTTTCTGCCAAGCCCGCTTGCGCCGATCACGCAGACGATTTTTTCGCTGTTTTCCGGAATCACCGGCTCATGGGCGGCGTGAGCCTTGAGGGGAAGCCCCTTGGAACCGTCCGCCTCCACCAGCACGAAGTCCGCAAGAGCCGCCAGACTGGGAAAGGGCAGGGCGCAGGCGGTCAGCTTGCCCGCATCCGTCAGGCTGCCCACGCAGAGAACCGGCGTACGCTGCAGCGCCGCCTTGATTTGCTCCTCCGAGGGAGAATACAGACAGGGAAAGTCCCGGGAAGGGTACATATGGGTGGAGGTTGTCAAAATCACCGTTCCCCGGGTACACAGCTCCTTTGCAAGAACGTGGAGGAGCGTGGTTTTTCCTCCGCTGCCGATGACGGAGGTCACGCCCCGGGGGATGCCAAGGGTTTCGGATAGCTTCATAGCCTGCCTCCTGCTTCATCCGTTCTGCAGCCGGATTTGCTCCTCCTGCAAAATGGGATAGCGGACGATATCTGTGCCGTCCAGATTCTCCCGGTGCATATCCACCCCGGTGATCTGGTGGTTCTGGTAGGTGGTGTAGTAATAGATGCCCCGGTCTGCGTTGCAGCAGGAGGTATAGATGGTGATTTCATATTTCCCGCCTCCCAAATGGCAGCAGCCCCGCTGCTGATCCACGGAGCCGAGAATGTGGAAAAACTGACTGACGCTTTCCTTTTCTCCATCCCCGGACAGGGAATTCAGTTTGGTGAACGCCACCCGAACGAAGCGGGACTGGGAGGAAAGATCTCCGGGCAGGCCGATGGCTCCCATGCCCCGGCTGTAGGCCGGCAGGGACAACTCAGGGGCAAAGACAGTTTCCGTGGGATTCGGGGACAGATGGCGGTAGTTGCTCAGGTTTTGCATCTGCATGGGAAAGGGGGGATTGTTGGTGAGAACGCCTACGGGATTTTGGTAGACCCTGATCCCCTCGGTCACCGACTCCACGGTGATGGCCTGCTCCCGGTCGGCAATCAGCCAATGAAGCTGGGCGGTGGGCAGGTCGGGACGGAAGGGCGTGTCCAGAATGTTGATGCGTTCGATCAGAGCCTTTGCCTCCTCCACCGTGGCGCACTGGCTCAGAATCCAGGGAATCAGCTCAAATTGGGCGATGTTGTCCTTACCCTCCTCATGGGGGCGGTAGCAGGCATTTCCAACAAAATTCAGACCCGCAATGCCCAGCCCCTTTTCGTTGACAGCGTCGTAAAAGAGGGGAACGTCCTCCATGACGCAGGCCATGCCGATGATGGCGTAGTGGTGCTCCCGGCGCTCCTGCTCCAAGAACTGAAGCGGATAATTCCGGGGCATGACCACCACCTCATCCCCGTAGGAAAATTCATAGTCCAGGGTGCGTCCGAAATAAAAATCTCTGGTTTGATAGGTTGCTGCGGTACACATTGGTATCCCTCCCGGCAAAATTCTATGAGTATCATTATAAATATTCCCCAATCGTCTGTCAATATGATAAAAAGTGGGGGTCTACGGAGCATAGGTTGTCCGGAAGAAAATTTTGTGATATTCTGTCAGCGAAAGGAAGTGAGCGTTATGAACAATTATGTGACCGGAACCACCATCAAGCGCCTTCGGGAGGCGAGGAAGCTGACCCAGGCGAAGCTGGCGGAAAAGCTCAGCGTCAGCAGTAAGACCGTCTCCAAGTGGGAAACCGCCAAGGGTCTGCCGGATATCAGCCTGCTGCAGCCGCTGGCGCAGGCGCTGGGAATCTCCGTCATCGAGCTGATGAACGGCGAGCATATCAGCAATCAAAATGTATCCGCAAATATGCTTCGATCCCAATTTTATGTCTGTCCCATCTGCGGCAACGCCGTCCACGCTCTGGGCAATACGGTGGTGAGCTGCTGCGGCCTCACGCTGCCCGCCCTGGAGGCAGAAGAAGCGGACGAGGAGCACGGCGTTACCGTTGAGGCTGTGGAGGACGAGCATTTCATCACCGTCCGCCACCCTATGACGAAGGAGCATTATATTTCCTTTGCGGCATTTGTTTCCACGGATCGCATCCAGATGGTGAAGCTGTATCCCGAGGGGGAGGCGCAGACCCGGCTGCAGCTTCGGGGCACAGGCCGCCTGTACTACTACTGCAACCGCCACGGCCTGTATCAAAGGAAGATCCACCGCAGACCCTGACAAAAAACCACCCCGCCGTCCGTGGCGAGGTGGTTTTGCTTTGGAAGCATCTTTTATCATCGGCGCGGGTAGATACTGCGAAGGAAGCGCCTCGTCAATCGGAACAAAAAACGA
>JAEDOJ010000222.1 GCA_016302015.1 Oscillospiraceae bacterium
GGTTCGAATCCCGACACTCCGACCAAAAATGTGGGAATCGCTTTTGCGGTTCCCACATTTTTAATCTGTGTCGGGATTCGAAAGGGCGGCCAGCACGAAGTGCTGGTAAAAAACATGCCGGTGGCATGTTTTTTAGCCCGTGGGAGAATCCCTTGGTTTCCGGGCGCATCCCGTAGGGATGGGAACGGAAACCAAATATGCAGACTGCCCAAAACTCTGAGATAACATATTCATCCGATAAAAAATCCACCCGCGGGGTGGATTTTTTATGTGCGCCTGATGAGCGTACGTTCTATAGGGCAAAAGATCGGAATGCATCCGGCTGTGGGAATGGTTTGCCAAAAGGTGATACTATATCAAAACGATATAATAGACAGAATGTTATTGGTATTTTACTTTTTCCTATATCTGTATTATTATAATGCCAGAAAGAAAAACACGGGCGAGAGCCCAGAGTAGAAAGGGGAATTCCAATGAAAGTTATTAAGAAGATCGAAGCCTTCCTGGAAGAGTACTACGAAACCTTTCAGCGTTGAGTGAACGAAGCCGCCCATGTGAACAAAAGAAAGGAGAAGCCTTATGAAGATCGTAAAGAGAATCGAAGCGTTCCTGGAAGAATATTACGGAACCTTTCAGCGTTGAGTGAACGAAGCCGCCCATATGAACAGAAGAAAGGAGAAGCACAATGAAAGTCGTAAAGAAGATCGAAGCCTTCCTGGCGGACTACTACGAAACCTTCAAGCGCTGATTGCGAAGTAAACCATAGATGAACGCTTGAGAAAAGATAATTGTGAGGAATCAAATGACAAATACCGACAATTCCTAACCCCCGTCACTTGCCGATGCAAATGACGGGGGTTTTTCTGCCTTTTGGGGATTTTTTTGCCTGACGATCAGAATTCCGACTCCGTGTCCAGAAGCTCCGCCGGGTGCTCCTCAAGGTAGTCGGTGACAAAATCCAGAAAGGTCTGGGAAAGCTCGGACATGGAGGCATCCCGTTTATGTACCAGCAAGTACCGGGCATAGCGGGAGGGCTCCACGATCCGGCGGCACACGATGCCGGGCATGGGCTCCGGGGTGGTCTGGGGGAAAATGCTGATGCCCACATTGGCCTGGGCCATGGCCAGCACATCCACAAAATTAGAATGTTCGCCGATGATGTTGGGTTCTGCCCCCGCCAGACGGAACCAATTTCGGATCTCATCGATACGGGAGCGGCGGTGGGGGACAATGAGGGGCTGACCGGCCAGTGCTTTCAGGGGCAGAGGCGCTGACCGCTGTGCTGCCAGGGGATGCTGGTCAGACAGGATGGCGCACCAGGGCTCATCTCCTACGGGAATGCCCTCCAGATGTTCGCTGTCATAGGGAGCGGCAATGACGCCCAGTTCGATAAAGCCCCGGAGGATCTGATCGATAATATCATCGCTGCTGCCGTTGACGATCTCGAAACGCACCAGGGGATATTCCTCCCGGAAGCCTGCCAGCCACTTACCGCACAGAAAGGGCGCCAGGCCTGCCACACTGCCCAGGCAGATGGTGCCGGACAGTCCCATGGCCAGGGAGCTGACCTCTTCCCGGGTGCGCTCCGCCAGATCCAGCAGCTGAGCGGCTCTGCGGTAGAGGAGCTTTCCGGCTTCCGTTAACTGCAGGCTCCTGCCGCCCCGGATGAAAAGGGGAGTACCCAGTTCCTCCTCCAGTCCCCGGATCTGATTGCTCAGCGGCGGCTGGCTCATGCTGAGCCGCTGGGCGGCCCGGGTGAAATTCAGTTCCTCGGCAACCACCGAGAAGTAATTCAGACTGCGAAGATCCATAGTAACCACGTCCCAATGCAGAAGGTCATTCAGCGAGATTATCTCACCGGAACGATTTCCAGCCAGTATCCATCCGGATCGGTGATGAAATAAATTCCCATGGCCGGATTTTCGAAGCAGATGCATCCCATCTGTTCGTGAAGACGGTGGGCGGCTTCATAGTTGTCGGTTCGGAAAGCAAGGTGGAACTCACATTCTCCCAGATCATAGGGCTGGGGATGATCCTCCAGCCAGGTCAGCTCCAGCTCGAAGTCGCTTTCGGCATTGCCCAAATAAACAATGATAAAGCCGTTTCCGTTGATGCGCCGTTTTTCGGAAAGACCCAGGGCTTCCTGGTAAAAGGCCAGGGATTTCTCCAGATCCGATACATTGTAATTTTCGTGATACATTTGGAATTTCATTAGAATACCTCCGTCAGGAATGTATGGTTTCGGTCAGCATGATTTGGGTTTGATACTGGGGATGCTCGCGTAAAAACTGATCGATGATTTCGGGTTTCTCCCAGTAATGCATGGGGTAGACGCAATTTGCGGAAATGTGCTCCAGGAAGTAAAGAAGCCCTCTGTCGTAGTCCTTTTCCTGCCGGGGATCCAGAACGACAAACGCGGCTGTGAGGGGACGGCCCTGCAGCTGCTGCGCCAGCAGCGTGATCTGCTGGCGGTAGCGCTGGGTCATCTGACGGTTATCGGCATCGGGTTCTCCCTCCCAGACCCAATCATTCAGATCTCCCGCGTGGTAGATTCGCTCCTGCCCATCCTGAATCAGGAACGCCACGCCC
>JAEDOJ010000223.1 GCA_016302015.1 Oscillospiraceae bacterium
CCGCTCTATCATCTTCCGTATGAAACCCGTGACGAAGAGGCCGATAACCAAAAGATAAATTTCCAATTGCGCCGCATTCAAGATATGCTCCGTGCACAAGTACCGGGGGTATCTCCCTTGGTTGCCAATGAAGTACAGTGGAAAGTATGGTGGAAGCTGTTCAAAGAGAACCCCAGCCCTGTTGATGATGGCATACTCCGTGCTGCTGTGCTGAAAGAATACAACATTCAAAGTCAGGCCGGACGAACCGCCAAGAGCACATTCTGGGATCCATACTCGCAGGATTGACACTCCTGTTATTCCACTCCGTAGGGCCAGTCCAGAATACCGCCGAATTCCCGGATGCGGGTATAGCCCAATTCCTCCAGAATTTCCGCCGCCAGCTTACTGCGCCGGCCGCTGCGGCAGTATACAAGGATCAGTTGATCCTTGTTCGTCAGCTCCTGCTCCGCCCGGTCTCTGATCTCCGTATTGGGAATCAGAATCGCCCCGGCGATGTGTCCGTCATCGTATTCCTCCTGCGTCCGCACATCCAGCAGGACATAGTCCTCCTCGGTGTCCATCAGCTTCTTCGCTTCCGCCGGGGTGATGTTCATATACGCCGCCTCCTGAGTCGTTTCCGTTTTCTGTCCGCAGGCGGTCAACAGCAGAACCGCCAAAAGAATCAAACACAATCTTTTCATATATCTTTCCCTCTGAAATACTCTTTTCTCTCACGCTTGAAATATTTATATCACAGCGGCCGGGAGATGTCGAGTATTTTTTTATTTATCCACATCTCTCCCTTGAAAAATCGAGTCAATCCGATAAAATAGAAGTATCCCAACGCCTCAAGTCAAAAAACCCGGTGATTCCGGGACTATGAAGCAATTTTCATATCAGGAGGAGTATCTATGAGTGCAATCAAAATCGCCGGTCTTACCCGGGACTATGGCAATGGGAAAGGGATTTTTCAGGTTTCCTTTGAGGTCAGCGAGGGAGAGGTATTCGGCTTCCTCGGGCCAAACGGCGCCGGAAAAACCACCACCATTCGCCATCTCATGGGCTTTCTGAAGCCTGAGTCCGGCGTCTGCCGGATCAATCAACTGGATTGCTGGCGGGATCGGGATCGGATTCAAAAAAATCTTGGCTACATTCCCGGGGAGATCAGCTTCTTTGACGACATGACCGGGACGGAATACCTGCAATTTGTGGGAAAGTATCGGGGTCTGGCTTCCGACAACCGGCAGAAAGACCTGCTGGAGCGGTTTGAGCTGAATCCCGGCGGTAAAATCCGCAAAATGAGCAAGGGCATGAAGCAGAAAATCGGTATCGTCGCCGCCTTCATGCACGACCCTCAGATTCTCATTCTGGACGAGCCTACCAGCGGTCTGGACCCTTTGATGCAGAACCGGTTCATCGATCTGCTGGCGGAAGAAAAGAAAAACGGCAAAACCATCCTCCTGTCCAGCCATATGTTTGAAGAGGTGGAACGCACCTGCGACCGCATCGCCATCATCCGGGCAGGACGGCTGGCGGCGGTGGACAGCGTGGACACCCTGAGGAAACGCCATCTGCACACCTACACGGTGACGCTGGACACCCCCGCCGAGGCGCAGGCCTTTGCAAAGGATTTCGGCGGCGTCTGTCAGGGGCAGAGGGTGCAGCTTTCTCACCGGGAAAGTCTGGAGAATATTTTCCTGAACTATTACGGAGGTGACGAAAATGCTTAATCTGACCCTGTACCGTCGGGAGATGAAAAACAGTTTGAAGATGCTGTTGATCTTCGCCGCCGTTATGACCCTGTACATCGCCGTCATTATCGGTATGTACGACCCGAAAATGACGGAAACCCTGGACAATTTCTACGAAATGATGCCGGATCTGATGGCCTCCGTGGGAATGAAGGCCGGAACAAACACGCTGGTCGGTTTCATGGTGTCCTACCTTTACGGCTTCATTTTGATCGTATTTCCTATGGTATTCTGCATTCTCCGGGGCAACGGTCTGATTGCAAAATATGTGGATCACGGCTCTATGGTTACCCTGATGGCCGCTCCTGTGAAGCGCAGAACCATTGTCCGCACCCAGATGGCGGTACTTCTCTCCGGGATTTTCCTTCTCGTCCTTTACGCAACCGGTCTGGAGCTTGCCGTCTGTCGAGCCGGCTTCCCGGAGGAGCCGGTAACAGCGGAGCTTCTGAAGCTGAACGCCGCTCTGCTGTGCCTTCACCTGTTCAATGGCGGCATCTGCTTTCTGGCCTCCTGTGTTTTCTCCGACACAAAACACTCCATTGCCTTCGGCGCGGGCTTCCCTGCCCTGATGTATGTGGTGCAGATGCTGGCAAATGTAGGTGGGAAGGCAGAAAAACTGAAATACGTCACCTACTTCACCCTGTTCAATCCCGACGGAATTCTGGCAGGAGAGACCTGTGCCTTCGTGGGTGCGGCTGTTCTGTTGGCGGGCGCCGCAGTCCTCTTCGCCCTTGCGGAGCAGGTGTTCTGCCGAAAGGATCTGCATATCTGATCCGCGCCAACCAAGGCTCCCTCTGACGAAGGAAACTCCGGGTCTGCACCGTCCAAGGCTCCCTCTGATGAGGGAGC
>JAEDOJ010000224.1 GCA_016302015.1 Oscillospiraceae bacterium
TGGGAGAGTGCGGCGCCTGCACCGTCCTCATTGACGGCGAGGCCTTCAACTCCTGCATCTATCTGGCGGTTTGGGCCAACGGCAAGAAGATCCGTACTCTGGAGAGCCTGATCGGCCCGGACGGGGAGCTGTCCGACATTCAGCAGGCCTTTATCGACGAAGCAGCCATCCAGTGCGGCTTCTGCACCCCCGGCTTTATTCTCAGCTCTCTGGAGATTCTGGAAAGCGGCAAGGAATATACGGATGCCCAGCTTCGAAAGCTGCTGTCCGGCCATCTGTGCCGCTGCACCGGGTATGAGAATATCATCCGCGCGGTGAAAAAGACCATGTATAAGCGTCTGGGCAAGGAAATGCCTCAGGAATAAAGAAAAACTCAGAGACCGGTGTTGTGCCGGTCTCTGGGTTTTTATGATCGGTTGTGGTGATGTCCTTTTCCGTGGGCTTCCGTGGTAGTTTCCGTGGTTTCCTCTGCGGCAGACTCTGTGGAAGCGGTGTTGTGATTCCCGTGGTGGTTTTGATGCTGTTCGCCGCCGGACTGCGCCGCATGATGCTCGATCTGGTCATGCAGCTCCGACATGGTCATGTTCTGGCAGTCGTCCGCAGTCACCGTATCGTCATATTCGGCCAGCACCTGATAGGCGGCGTATTTGCCGAAGGAAAGACCGCATTCATGCGCCTCCGCCAGACTGCCCACATCGGCACAGTAGCTTTCTGCCTTCAGATTTGTGCAGTGCCGGGTTCCCGCCAGCAGAGCGGCTTCTTTTTTGCCGCTCTCCGCCGCCACGGTAAAGGTGACAAGAGCATCTTCCTTCAGATAGGACTGCATCGCCGGACTGGCGAGAAGGGTTTTGATGGCGTCGGTATACAGCGCGCCTTCCAAATCCAACTGTTCCAGAACAGCTTCCCCGTCCTCGTTGTAGGCGGTGGCGGAAAGAACCCGGTCGAAACGGCTCAGCTCCAGCTCAATGGAAGGGTTCACGTCGATGCTGATATAGGAGACCGGGGTGCGGGTTACATAGAAGCCCAGGCCCACCACCAGACACAGAACGGCAAAGCTGACGGCCACAGACAGCTTTTTCCATGAAAACGGCTGTTTTTTTGCCTGCACGGCCTGTAAGGCGGCGGCTTTTAAGTGCTCCCCGGCATGTACTGCCTCAAAGGCTGCGTGAATTCGTTCATCCATTGCACTCACCTCCCAGCAAGGATGACAGCATACTCCGTCCCCGGGACAGGAGAGAATAGATGGTGTTCTCCTTTTTGTGGAGAATTTCCGCCATTTCCGGGGCGGAATACCCCTCGTAATAATGCAGATAAATCACATCCCGGTACTTTTCCGGCAACGACAGAATTGCTGACAGGACTTGCAGGTGTTCGTCCGTCAGGGACGGTTCCTGCTTCAGCAGCTCCAGAGGCGTGGTTCTGTGGCGGAAGAGACTCCGCAAATGATCCTTGCAGGCATTGATCGTCACCCGCAGGAACCAGGCTTTTTCGTGGGTCTCGTCCAGAAAAGGTTCTTCCCGGAGATAGTATTTCAGGAAGACCTCCTGAAAGATGTCTTCCGCGTCCGTGGGATTTTTCAGGCGGTAGAGACAGATGCGCTTTACGGTGTCTGCGTATCGCTCGATGGCCCGGTTTACTTCCCAGTCACTTCGCATACGCCCCTCCCTCCCGAGGATGCGCCATGGTGGCGGCCGCCCTGATGCCCGTTGCCGTGACAACCCTCACGGTTGGTGTTTTCTCTGGGGCAGGCGGAGTCCTCCGCATCCTCGCAGTCTCTGGCTCTTTCCCGAATGGGTGTGCAGTCGAAAGTGCAGGAAGGGGCTTCTCCCCGGCAATGTACCTCTGCCGCCCGGCAGGCGCCGGTTTCACAGCCCTGGGCTGTGAAGCCCCCATGGGGTGCGGAAACAGAGAAGGAGAGGGACAGGGCGAGCATTGCGGCAATAAAATGAGTCATGAGTAAGACCTCCATTGATTTGATATACACTCATAAAACGTTCCGGGAAGGAGAATCCTTGCATCGCCGGAAAAAATCTCACCAAAATTTGGTGAGATTTTTTTAGAAGGTTTCTTCTTCCTTGACGCAGGTGGTCTTGATCTCTCCCACCAGCGCTTGCAGACAGTCGATCACATGGGGACGGATGTCGCCGCCTACCAGCACGAGCATAATGTCGTCTCCCACCTTCAGAGCGCCCTCGTTCAGCCATACCCGCACATGGAAAATTCCCTCCATCTCCTTCGCCCGGGCGATGGCGGCTTCCACCTTTTCCCGATCATAGGAAAACCGCAGACCCGCCACGGGAGGGGTTTCCTCCTGCCGGCGCACCTGCGCCTTGGCGGTTTTCCGCACAACGCCGTTGTGGAAGAGATACATTCCGCACTGATCGGCGTCGGGAGCGGCCTTGGCCTCTCTCAGCCACTGGTCCATGGAGGGCGCAGTCTGGACAGCAGGCTGTACCGGCTGGCCGCAGTCTGCGGAGCCTTTGCTTTTCAGCATCAGAACCCCGTGATGAAGAGCAGGAAGCACCACTTGAAAATTCTCTCTGGCGGCCTTTTCACTGCCGGGGAGGTTGATGATC
>JAEDOJ010000225.1 GCA_016302015.1 Oscillospiraceae bacterium
CTACGACACTCCCTCCGGCTCGCTTTTCTCGCCACCTCCCTCAAAGAGGGAGGCATGAGCCCTACAAATTATAATTGTCGCAGGTTATGGTCATTCGTCCATTCCAGTTCCGTCGAAGGCTTTTTGCTCCACATAGGTCATCATGGCATTGTTTCTCCATGCGTGACCCGCTGCCAGCAGGAGGATCCCGGCGGCGCTCAGCATCGGCTTTTTCAAAAGTACGCCCGCCAGCGTGACTCCAAGGATGCCCAGGGTCAGAACGGCCAAAACGGCAGTGTGGTCTTTCAGCCATTTCCTTTTGAAAAACGCCACCCGCTCGGTGAATGTGAATCTGCTCTCGCTGACTGCCTGGGTCAGATTGTCCTCTGCGGCCTGCCAGTATTCCGCTTGGGTCAGTCTCTTCCCACTGAGCAGCTCGTTCACGCTGACCTGGAACATCGCACTCATTTCCAGCAGCGCATCTGCGGGAGGCAGGTATGTCCCGGTCTCCCAGCGGGATACGGTTTTGTTGGTCACATGCAGCGCTTCTCCCAATTGCTCCTGGGTCATTCCCTGTTCTTTCCGGAGCTGGGCGATGAATTTACCGACTTGGCGCAAATCCATTTTGATCACCTCTGACCATATTCTACCAAATCCGGGAATGTCTGTCATGCCCAAAAAGCGCGAATTTTTGGACATTCACAAAAATGTTACCGCTGAAATCCCATCATAAAGAAACTTCCTGTTTACAGAAGCCCTATAAATGTGATATGATACTAAAATAGGATGATTAGATAGAGGGTTTTGCAATGAATTATATTGTTTTGGATATGGAGTGGAATCAGCCCTGGCCCGGCTCCCCTTCGTCGAAAAAGGTGCTGCCGGTGGCTATCCGGGGGGAGATCATTCAGATCGGTGCCGTGCGGCTGGACGAACAGAACTGTCCCGGAGATGAATTTCAGGTCATGGTTGTCCCGAAAATCTACCGGCACCTCAACCGCCGGGTCAGCAAGCTCACAGGGATCAAAGAGACCCGCCTGCGCTCCGAGGGTGTCCCCTTTCCCGAGGCCATGGAGCAGTTCCGGCTCTGGTGCGGGGAAAACCCGGTCTTTCTCACCTGGGGCTTTGACGACATCGGTATTCTCCGGGAAAATCTGCAGCTATTCTCCCTGGATCGAAGCTGGACGGAGCGGTGGTACAATGTACAGATGTTTTTCAACGCCCAGACCGACGGTTCCAATTCCCAGAAAGCACTGAAAACCGCCATGGAAACCTTTCAGATCGAAGCCAGCCGCCCGGCCCACGACGCTCTGGGAGATGCCTATCACACCGCCCTCATCTGCCAGCGGCTGGATCTGCAGCGGGGCATTGAAGAGTATGAACAGGCGGTAAAAAGCCACGAAAACGGCTTCCACGGTGCGGAGCTGCCCGGCTGCCTGGATCGGAAGGTCTTCCGGGACTATACCGACAAACGGGAGGCGCTGGCGGCCATGGCGGGCTGCGAGAACAGCTGTCCTGTCTGCGGCAGACAGATGCTGGGCTCCCGCTGGTTCGCGCAGCCGGGGCACCGGTATATGGATCTTGCCACCTGCGCCGACCATGGGAAATTTCTCATTCGGGTTCGGCTCTCCCCTCAGCCGGACGGAACCATTCGGGTCAGCCGCCTGACCTATGAGGCCACCTCCGAAGCGGCGGAGGCCTACGCACGGCGGGCTCAAAAGGCAGATCCGGAAGCACCCGTGCGTCAGCGCCGGCGCCGGAGAAGAGGCGGAAGCAAGAAAGAAAAGAGCGCAGAACCACGCTGAAAGAGGTTCCTTGTTTTTCTCACGGCACATGAGAAAGGAAGGTTGATTATTATGAAAAATCAATTCAAAGCTTGTCTGGCTGCCGTGCTGTGCGCCGGACTGCTCTTCTCCGCTCCCCGGGCGGAGGCAGCGGAGATCCCTGAAGAGGTTCAGGCGGAATTCGACCGGCTGATCGAAATCGGTGCCGGGGACATTCTGGATCAATTTCTCAGCAGTCTTCCGGAGGATGTCCGCAATGCGCTTGTGGAGGCGGAGGAGCGAAAATACGCCAATCCCACCGTCTCAGCCGATGCCCAGGAGCTCCCCGGCAGCGGCATCTGCGGCGTTTCCCTGAATTGGGAGCTGCGTGACGACGGCGTGCTCACCATCAGCGGTACCGGAGAGATGTTCGACTTCCGGGAGGGTCGGCCCGCACCCTGGAGCGAAAGTCGGAATTCCATCCAGCAGGTAGTTCTATCCGAGGGCGTCAGCACCGTGGGCAATCTGGCCTTTGCGGACTGCGTCAATCTGGAAACACTGACGCTGCCGGAGAAATTGGTTTCCATCGGTGACGAGGCCTTCCGGGGCTGCGCCGCGTTGGAAGAGGTGAAGCTCCCCGGCAGCCTGAACAGCATCGGCTGGGCAGCCTTCGCAAACTGCACCGGTCTGACCTGGATCCAGATCCCCGGCACGGTGGAGACCCTGGGCGGCTACTGCTTCTTTAACTGCGCCAAGCTGAACACCATCGCCATTCCCGAAGCCGTCACCGCCATCGACACCGCCGCCTTCCGGGGCTGCACCAGTCT
>JAEDOJ010000226.1 GCA_016302015.1 Oscillospiraceae bacterium
GACCGGTTGGCGGTGTGCGAAAAAGAGGTCAGCCGGCTTCGCGAGCAGATCGCCGTGCGTGCGGAGTGCGGAGCCTTCACGGATTAGCACCATGTGTGCCTGCTCCGGTATTCTGTGGCCTGTTTTTGCCCCACGCCATCTTGTATTATAAGATATACCGTGATAGAATATGGTAAAAGAGGAAGTGATCCCATGCCTGTGAAACAGCCGAAAAAGCTGCTGATTATGAATATCCTGGACATCCTGCGGAAGTATTCCGACGAGGAACATCGCCTGAGCCAGAAGGACATCGCCGAGATTCTAAAAACCGAATACGATATGACCGCTGACCGCAAAGCCATCCGGCGGAACATTCTGAACCTCATGGACTGCGGCTACAACATCGAGTACAGCGAGTCCATTCGCATGGTGCCGAACCCCAAGACCGGCGTGCCGGAGGAGAGCTACCTGTGGTCGGACTTCTATCTGGAGCGGGACTTCACCGATGGCGAGCTGCGGCTGCTCATTGACAGCCTGCTTTTTTCCAAGCACATTCCTTACAGCCAGTGCAAGGAGCTGGTGGGCAAGCTGGAGGGCCTGTCCAATGTGTATTTCCGCAGCCGGGTGAAGCACATTGCCCGCCTGCCGGAGGACAAGACCGACAACAAGCAGCTCTTTCTCGCCATCGAGCTGTTGGACGAGGCCATCAGCCGGAGGCGGAAGGTCAGCTTCAAGTATCTGGAGTACGGCACGGACAAGCGGCAGCATAGCAAGACCCGCCCCGACGGAACAGAGCGGGTGTACATCATCTCTCCTTACCAAATGGCAGCCAAGGAGGGGAAATATTACCTGATTTGCAACTATGACAAGTACGACGACATTTCCAACTATCGTCTGGACCGCATTACGGAGCTGAAAATTCTGGACGAGCCCGCCAAGCCCTTCGAGCATCTGAAGTGGGCCAACGGCCGGACGCTGGATCTGGCCACCTATATGAAGGAGCACCCCTATATGTATTCAAGCGACAATGTCCGGGCGGTGTTTCGGGTGGCCAAGGCCATGGTCAGCGATGTCATCGACCTGTTTGGCACAGAGGTGACCTTCTCCGACGAGGACGACGCCGGTGTTACCGTGACGGCCTTCACCAACGAGATGGCCATGGAGCAGTTTGCCCTGAATTTCGCCCCGGATGTGACGGTGCTGGAGCCCCAGCGCCTGCGGGAAAAGGTCAAAAGCGCTTTAGAGAAGGCGCTGGAGAAATATAATTGATGGAGGGCTTTGTAATGAAGTTTTACACACTGGATGGCAATGAGATCGACAGGGACGCATTTGTTAAAAAATACGGGAATAGCTACTACATAGACCGCCCCAGATACATTCCTCGTGTTGGCCAAAGCAGCAGAACCATCGAGGATTATATGGATGAGCTTTTGAAAAATGGGGTCAAGGAGCCTCTGGATGTCGTTCGCATTCTGGCTTGGAAGCTGGGGAAAATCAAGCATTCGGAGAGTAAAAATGGGTTTGTGTATGCAAAAGACTGGAAAAATGCCGAGCGATTTGAGGCGTACCGCTATAACCGGCCGCTTGACATCCGCACGATTTCGGAGTACATTGCAAATAATATAACGCGCCTTGAAGAAACGGCAATAGAAGACCCGCAGAAGGTGCTTTGTGAGTTAAGAGACCTGAATATTACGGGCCTTGGGACCGTTTACTTGATTACTTTGCTGTATTTTATCTCCCGCGGGAAATACCCAATCTATGACCGGTTCGCGTGGATGGCAATTCAGGCAATTTGTGGAGATAAAAAGCCGGGCGAAGCCGTAGCGGTGACAGAACTGCCATGGAAGAATTCCCATGCATTTGAACGGGTCTTTGATACCTATATGGTTCCGTTCATGGAACAACTGGAAAGCGTCTTTGGAACAGCGTGTCAGGAGTGCCGTGATGTAGACCGGGCACTTTGGGTATATGGTCATGCATTCCGAGCGAATCAGTAATTTTGAGGGGCAGCATAAAGTATGCTGCCCCATTTTTGCCCCACTCACCATGCTACACTATTCCACGAAAGGAGCGGATGTGTATGGATAAGACTACTGCGTGGATGCTGCGGCGGGACGGCACGGCGTTCCCCTGTCAATGGCACTACTACGGAAACGCCGACCCGGCGGAGGTGGAGGAGACCCTCTACGCCGCCGAATGGCTGTATGATGCCACCCGGAGTGAGGAGACCCGGCAGCTGTGCCTTGACCTGATCGCCGCCTACGGTGTGGCGCTGCGGCCCAACCGCAATCTGGTGCGGAACCTGCTGCTGGCCATCCGGGAGCGGCCCTATGTTTTCCTCAGCCGTGCTTTTGTGGAGCGGCACGCCGGGGAGCTTTTCTATGTGGACCCGGCCCGTCTGCCGGAGCTGAACGCCGCCGTAAACCGGGCGCTGAACAGCGAATTTCTCCGGGTGCGTCTGGGCGGACTGTATGACACCGTACCCGGAAACCGGGATCTCTACTTTCGAGTGTCCGGGGCAAATTTTGATTGGCTGCCGCTGATCCGGGCGTTTGCCGAGGCCCATGCCGCCGAAGCCGACACCGT
>JAEDOJ010000227.1 GCA_016302015.1 Oscillospiraceae bacterium
GTAACGAATATACACCAGCCTGCGCACGCATTGTCCGCGGCGACTCGCCGCAAAAGGGGAATGTAGCTGAGGAACGCCGATAAGCATATGCCGAAATGTGCCCGAAAAAGTGTTCAAACGGGTATTGCGCAGAGGCGGAAAATCTGCTATCATGACAGAGTATAGTCCGGGCTGGCTCTGCCTGGCCCGAACCATAGGAAGATCAGGGAGGAAATGAAGATGAAAAAACGACTTTTGGCACTGGCCCTGTGCCTTGCTCTGGCGGTGAGCCTGTTGCCGGTGACGGCGCTGGCGTTTGGGGGTGAAATGCTGATCGGAAACGTAGAAATAACAGCCGGAGAGGTAGTTTATACAGAGGGTTATGGATACAAGGTGTCGGTTTTGGATTGCAAAATCTATCAAGGCGGCATAGGCGACAAAGTGTTACCTGATAGTGAATATACTTGTTCTGGAACATTATACAGTGATTCGTCATTTAATAACATACTGAAAACGGCTCCGGTGTGCGGGAGTTCGTATTATGCTAAATTTTTGATTCGGTCGACTTGGTGGCTCGGCTTCCCGCAGGGTTGCGAATTAATTCCGCCTTCCGGCTATGCTGCTGAATTTATTCGTGCCGTTCACAATCCCCATGAAATACAGATCGAATTCAAACTGAGCAACATCGATCACGATTGGCAGTTGACCCAGACGGAAAACACCCTGACAGTGACCTGTAAGAACTGCAACACCCCCCCGGTGAGCGTGACCCTCAAAGCCGATTCCGTCACCCTGCCGGACAGCCCCTTTAACGCCCGGCTGGAGGGGTGGGAACAGTTGGTGTCGGAATTCCCCAATGCGAAACGTAAGTTTGAATATAAGTACAGAGGCCCTGGGGACAGCGAATACCACATCGTCGAACCCACCGCCGCCAACGCCAAGGCCGGCGAGTATCAGGTAGGTGTCTATCTGTGGGACATTACCAGGGGTCCGATAGATCCGTCTGAGGGCACATATCTGTATGTGAAGTACACCGCCGCTGACCCCGCGATTACCGCCCAGACCGGGGACAACCGCCCCATCGAGCTGATGATGGCTGGGGTGGCAGTCTTCTCCGCCCTGGCCGCCGCGGCCTTCATTCTCGACAGCAAGCGCAGATATCACCGATAAAACCTATCAGGGCGGCCCCCAGCCGCCCTGTATGCATTGGCAGAACCAAAGGCGTGACCGCAAATTGGTCACGCCTTTTTCCTGTTTTACGGACCATGCCCGAACCGCGGCGGCTTTTTTGCCGCAGGCCGGCCAGCCAATGGGAGTACGGCTGGTTCAGCATCATTACACCATTGACGCGCCGGGTATCGGCAATGATACGTATGGAAATGGCAAACCGCCGCAGGTTTTTCCTGCGGCGGTTTGCCTGTATACAAAGGCGAACGCCCTTCGGGCAAAACCCGAAGGGCTGTTTTTGTGTTAATCAAGCTGGCGGAGGGCGGTAACGGTGGCCTCATAGTCCCGGGTGACGGCCTCCAGCATGGGAGCGGCTTCCGGGGGGATGGTGTCCGCGGGAGCCCGCAGAAGCTCCGTCAGTTCGCTGGCGGAAGCGCGCAGACGGGTGAAGCTCAGGTTGGCAGCAACGCCCTTCAGGGTGTGTGCAGCACGGAAAGCAACATCATGGTCACCGGCAGCCATGGCGGCGGTCAGTTCCGCGTAACTCTGATCCTCCAGGAACTTCCGGGCAAATTTTTCCACCAGCCGCTGGCTGGGCAGACGGCCACAGACTTCCACGTAATTGCCGCCCATTTCCTGATAGCACTGTTCAATGGTCATAACGTTACTCCTATCTGTAAAAGTGAGGGCAGACGCCCGGATCCTGCTTTATGATGCATCCATCATATAATAATAATTTCGAAAAAGCAATAACAATATTGAAAATGATAAAAAATTAGTGGGGTAATTATCGCGAAAGCGTGTTCCGCTTACGCAGCATAACGACCCATACCCTGCTGTGGGGATTTAACTTTCATAGAATTTTTTGAAATTTTGCGTATCCGGACGCGAAATAGTGCCAGTTTGAGACTACTTATGAAAGGAGGCTGCAATGAAACAGGAACAGAAGGAAACGCCGCTGGAGCGGCGGGTGCGCACGGGCCGCATCCAGCGCAGGGATATTCAGCGGCGGCTTGCCGAGCTGGCCTTTGGCCGGGCCAACGACTGTGTGAAGCTGGTGCTGGAGGACAGAGCGGCGATTGACGACCTCGACCTGAGCCTGCTCAGCGAGGTCAAGCGCAACGACAAGGGAACCGTGGAAGTAAAACTCATCGACCGGCTCCGGGCACTGGAAGCGCTCAGCACTCTGGTGGGCAATGAGGAGGGGGAGATGAAGGCGTTCTTGCAGGCGCTGCGAGGCGGTGAGGACGGATGAAGGCTTTCTCACCCAAGCAGAAGATCGTGCTGTCCTGGTGGATGCCGGATTCGCCGTATCGCAATAAGGAGGCCATCGTCTGCGACGGGGCCGTGCGTTCCGGCAAGACCCTGGCCATGGGGC
>JAEDOJ010000228.1 GCA_016302015.1 Oscillospiraceae bacterium
TATACTATATTCGACCGCAAACAACACCTTTCTTCGGGGGGTCGGATGCTTCCGGCTGAGATTGGGCGAATTGACGCCCTGACCCGCAGACCTGATACGGTTCATACCGTCGTAGGGAAAGATGGGAGCGTTTTTTCCGCTTTGCTTTCCGAGAACGGGTTGCATTGCGGAATTTTTTTATTTAGGAGTGTCTTTATGCAGAACAAACACCTCCGCGCTCTGTGCGAGAGCGCAATCTTCGTTGCGGCAGCCATTGCCCTGAGTTACCTGAAAATTCCCATCGGCCTGTCCTTCGGCGGCTTCGGCGGCTCCATCGACCTTGTTATGATCCCCCTGATCCTCTGCGCTGTCCGCTGGGGTCTGGGCTGGGGTCTTGGCTCCGGTTTGGTCTTCGGTACGCTGAAGTTCTTCTTTGCGGAGGGCTTCGCCATCAACTGGGCGTCCATGCTGCTGGATTACAGCATCGCCTATATGTTCATCGGCTTTGCCGGCCTCTTCCGTCGCAAGAGCAACCTCACCTGGCTTGCGGCATTGGTGGGCTGCCTCGGCCGCTTCCTGATCCATTTCATCAGCGGCGTGACCATCTACGCAGAATATGTCTCCCCGATTTTCGGCTGGAACGGCACCAGCCCCGTCATTTACTCCATCCTCTACAACGGCTCCTATATGCTGCCCAACACCATCCTCGCCGTGGCGATCTGCGCCATGCTCCAATTCCCCCTGAAGAAGTATCTCCGGGGCAGCGATCTGGCAAGATAAACCATATGACAAAATCTCCCTTCATGAACCGTGAAGGGAGATTTTTTGAAAATAGCACTTGACTCTCCCCCTAAGGGGAGATGATACAATCCTCCTTGCAAAGAATAGCAAGGAGGATTTTACTATGAAGGAACCGGCTGTCAGCGTGAAAAACCTGACAAAATCCTTTTCCGGCCGCAGAGTTGTGGATGATCTGTCTTTCGATGTGAGAAAAGGGGAGGTTTTTGCCCTGTTGGGGCACAACGGAGCGGGGAAAAGCACCACCATCGATTTGATTCTCGGATTAAAGGCACCGGAGGCGGGCTGTGCGAAAATTCTGGGGATGGACGCCGCCAGGAACAGAAAACAGGTGTTTGAACGGGTGGGCGTGCAGCTTCAGAACACCCGTTACCAGAACAGCATTACCGTGGAGGAGGCGTGTATCGAGTATGCGTCCCTGTACGCCCGGCCGGCGGACTATCCGGCGCTGCTGGAGCGGTTCGGTCTGGACGGGCTGCGAAAGAGCTTCGTATCCAGGCTCTCCGGGGGAGAGCGGCAGAAACTGTCCGTTGTGCTGGCGCTGATCGGCAGCCCGGAGATCGTCTTTCTGGACGAACTGACCACGGGATTGGATGTGGTGGCAAGGCGGGAGGTCTGGCGAACGCTGAAGCACCTGAAGGAACAGGGACTGACCATCTTCCTGACCACCCATTACATGGAGGAGGCGGAAGCCCTTTGCGACCGGGTGTGCATCCTTCGATCCGGGAAAAAGGTGGCGGAGGGCACCGTCTCTCAGGTGATCGGCCTGTCGGGACGGAAAAATCTGGAGGAGACTTATTTGTTCTTTATGGGAGAGGAGGAACTGTTATGAAGCGGTTTTTGAAAATGTACGGAGTGGAGCAGAAGATCTTCCTCCGCTCGCCGGATGTGATTTTGTTTTGTCTGTCCATGCCGGTGGTGGTGTTTATCGTGATCACCATGATCACCGGCGGGAAAGCTGCCGGAGCTTCGGGGCTGACCTATCTGCAAAGCGCCTATGTGTCCCTGTCCACCGTGGGAATCTGCTGCAGCGCGTTTATGAGCATTCCCATCACCGTTGTGGAGCTGCGTTCCCAGGGAATCCTGCGGCGGATGTACTGCAGCCCCTGTTCCCCCGCCAGAATTCTGGCCTGCGATACCATTTGCAGCGGTGTGATTGCAGCGCTGTCAACCCTGATTCTCACCGTGGCCGCAGCGCTCTTCGGCTACCGGATGGCGGGCAATGTGCTTGCCTATGTGGGAGCGTGGCTCCTGACCCTGACGTCCATGTTCTCCATCGGACTCATGGTGGCCAGCCTGTGCAGAACCACAAAATCCATGAATGTGGCCACCAGCCTGCTCTATTTCCCTATGCTGCTGTTTTCCGGCGCCACCATCCCGGCGGAGGTATTTCCCGCCGGCTTCCGGATGATTTCCCGATGGATGCCTCTGGGCGTGGGAATTGACCTGTTGAAATCCGTGTCCCTGGGGTGCTATAATGAGATTGCGGTTCCGGTGATCACCCTGACCGGGATTACGGTCCTTTGCGGCGCTGTCGCCGTCAAAACCTTCAAATGGGAGTAAGCCTATGAAAATGAACTATGAACACAAGCCCTGTGAGGCGAAAACAGAGGGTACCCTTTATAAGATCGGTATGTTTGCGGCGATGAACCACGTCACGGTAAAGACGCTGCGCTTCTACGAGGAACAGGGTCTGCTGATGCCGGCGCTGATTCATCCCGAGACCGGCTACCGGTACTACACCCT
>JAEDOJ010000229.1 GCA_016302015.1 Oscillospiraceae bacterium
TTAAAAATTGCGGATTATTTTTGACCACAGCGCTGCCCACAGACAGGAAAAAACCTGCCTCCGGAATTGTTTGTTCCGGAGGCAGGGATTCTTTTGTCAGCCTGCCCTTTTGCTGAGGCTCAGCCGCTCCTTTTCAGCGGCAATTTCCGCTTTCACTTCTTGTATCATTTCTGCCAGTAACCGCTCACACTCCTCTTCGCTGTGGGCGTAGACGTTGCGTGGATGTTTTTTGCCGTCTGGCCAGATAGGGGAGTAGCGGCCCTCCCAGAGTTTGTCGTTGACCTGTGAGACACAGCCTGTGCCTGGCTTGCGCCGCTGGCCCTTGTATGGCTGGAAGGTGGATGGGGCTGGCTTTCTGGGTGCGGCATCATTGTCGGCTCTCTGTGGCGTTGCTTTGCCGATTCCACGGTCGATCTTCACAGCCGCCGTACGCCGCATCTCGTCTGTCACATGGGCGTAGATGTTCAGCGTGGTGGAGGTGGAGACATGGCCGATAATGGTGGAGAGAGTCTTGGTGTCCATCCCATGTTCCAGAGCGGTGGTTGCGAAGGTGTGTCTGAGGTCATGGAAACGAACCTTTTTGCATCCAGCCCGTTCCAACACAGTCTGGAGCCGCTTGCGGACGGAAGCTGGGTCCAGAGGAGAATCCTCCATGACAGGGGATGGGAACATCCAGCGGGAGGTCACGGTTTGACGGTATTCCTTCAGAACTTTCAAGACAGGGGATGGAAGAATGACTGTCCGGTTGGAACTGTTGGTTTTGGGCTGTGAGACGACAAGCTCTCCTTTTACCCGATGGACCTGCCGTTCCACCCGGAGCGCCCCTGTGTTGAAGTTCAGGTCATCCCATTGCAGAGCCAGAATTTCTCCCCGCCGCAGTCCTGTGGACAGCTCCAGCAGGAGAAGCTCATAACAGCCGTCCTCTTTGGCTTGGATCAAGAGACGCTGCATTTCCTCCGGGGTGAGTACCTGCATCTCTCTGGGCTTGGCGGAGGGAAGCCTGCAACCGTCCGCGGGGTTTCGGATGATGAGCTTTTCTTCCACAGCCTTTGCCAGTGTGGAACGCAGGGTGGTGTGGCAGCCCCGTACTGTCTGGTCGGATAGCCCTTCGCCGTAGCGGTCCGCATCCTTCCGCCTGCCGCTTTGCTTGAGGTTTGTATAGAACTGCTGCAGGTCATTCTGCGTCAGTTTGTCCAGCGGGATGCTGCCCAGCGCCGGGATGATGTGGCCGTAGATCCGCTGTTCATAGGACATCTGGGTGTTGGGACGAAGCGTGGGCTTTTTGTGAGTTTGATACCAGAAGTCCAGCCATTCGCGGACAGTCATCCGGGGCTTGGCCTGACTGGGAGTGGGCGCGGCCAGCGTTTGCTGTAGCACCTTCAATTTTTCAATACATTCTGACTTGGTCTTGGCCAGAACATTTTTAGTTTTAGGAAGGCCTTTTTCGTCGTAGCCGATGAGGCACCGGCCCTCCCAGCGGCCATCATTTCTCAGGTGGATGCTTCCGGTGCCCCGTTTTCTGCGTTTTGCCATGGTTTCAACTCCTCTCCGAAGAAATCTGTCATGAATCCGCCCACGATATCTGCCGCTCTCTGCTGCATATCTCCGGTGACATGGGTGTAGGTATCCAGCGTAAAGGACGCCTTCGTGTGGCCCAGAATTCCGGACAGGGTCTTGGCATCGACGCCGCTGGACAGGGCATGGGTGGCGAAGGTATGACGCAAGTCATGGAACCGAATGTTGGGCAGGCCAGCGGAGTCCAGCAAGGCCTTCAGGTGACCGTATGCGGAGCGGGGATTGGTGGGGGATTCGGGCTTCAGCGGATTTGGGAAGATCCATTCCGAATAAGAATGTTTTTTCCGTTCCGACAGAAGCTGGGCGGTGCTTGCCGGCAAGAGGATGTTTCGGGTTCCCCGCCCGGTTTTGGTGGCACCGGCCACCAGCCTGCCGCCTTTTTCCATGTGGATGGTCCGCTTTACTGCCAGTGTTCCGGTTGCTTCATCGAAGTCCGCCCACATGAGCCCGCAGAGCTCACCCCGCCGCAGACCGGTGGTCAGCTCTGTGTAGAAGAAATCGTGCCAGACGGCGTCCTTTTTGATCTCCTCCATAAACCTCTCCAGTTGATCATCATTCAGGATCTGCATGGACTTGGGATTTGCTTTTGGAACTGGGACGTTCTCGGTGGGATTTTTGGCAATAATGTGAGATTCCTCCGCCGCTTTCATGGCACCGTGGAACATGGTGTGGATGCTGTGGACCATACTGTCGGATAGCTGGTGGCCGTATTGAGGGTGCTCGTTGACACGCCCCCTTGCTTTCAGAACTTCGTACATCTTCTGTACATCCGCCGGGGTGACTTTAGAAATCTGCTTGTCTCCGAGGTATGGCTTGATGTAGAGGTCCGCATACCTGCGGTATCCGTTCAGTGTGCTGGGCCGGATTGTGCCGGCCATGATCGTATCGAGCCAGTAGTCCAGCCATTCGCTCAGGGTGAGCTTGCTGTCCTCGGTCAGGTCTA
>JAEDOJ010000230.1 GCA_016302015.1 Oscillospiraceae bacterium
CGAATGGACCAGAGTGGTTTGATACTTCCTCCCCCCAGGCCTTCGCCTGGGGGGAGTTCTCTCTCGGAGCGACAAATTGGAATATATCGAGCATATGATTACAAATTTTTTATACATAAGGATCTGGGCTGCCGAATTACCAAATCGCAGGTTATTATTTTGTTTGTTTTGCACAGAAAAGCAAATGTCCCTAGGCAAAAATATACAATTTTGCATTTTGACGAAAATAGTCATTGAAATCTAT
Organism: Oscillospiraceae bacterium; assembly: GCA_016302015.1. Next base: position 245 of record JAEDOJ010000230.1, read on the forward strand.
CCGGCATTCGTGTATAATGTCCCTATTCGGGTGTCTGCAAGGCACCATCCCGAAAGGAGTTTTTTCTACTATGTACACTGTTAACGCCATTCGCAATGTCTGCCTGCTGGGTCACAGCGGAAGCGGCAAGTCCGCGCTGGCAGAGAGTCTGCTTTACATGACCGGTGCCATCGACCGTATGGGCAAGAATGCCGACGGCAACACCGTTAGCGATTATGATCCCGAGGAGATCCGCCGCAACATTTCCATCTCCACCTCCGTGATCCCTCTGGAATATCACAACACCAAGATCAACCTGCTGGATACCCCGGGCGGCTTCGATTTCTCCGGCGCCGTGATGGAGGCCCTGCGGGCTGCCGATGCGGCCATTCTGGTGCTCTCCGCCAAGGACGGCATCACCGTTGGCTTTGAAAAGGCCTGGAAATACTGCGAAGAGCGGAATATGCCCCGGTTCGTCTACATCTCCAAGGTGGATGAGGACAATTCCGACTACAATGCCACCTTTGACGCCCTGCGGGAGCGCTATGGCAACAAGATCGCTCCCGTCATCGTTCCCATCTGGGGTGCCGACAAGAAGGTCACCGGCATCATCGACGTGCTGAACAAGCGTGCCTATGAGATGCAGAAGCTGAAGAGAGTGGAGATCCAGGTCCCCGAGGACAAGCTCTCCGTCATCGAGGAATTCAACGATGCCTTGAAGGAAGCCGTGGCCGAGACCGATGAGGCGCTGATGGATCGGTTCTTTGAAGGTGATGATTTCACCTACCGGGAAATGATCACCGGCCTGCACCAGGGTGTGGAGGAGCTGAGCCTCTTCCCCGTGCTCTGCGGCTCCGGCACCACCTGCCTGGGCTCTCTGATGCTGATGGATCACATCATCGAGCTGCTGCCCAACCCTGTGGAGGGCAACTACCACAAGGCCACCACCGCCGACGGCAAGGTGGAGGAATTCGTGGTCTCCCCCGGCGGCGTTCCCTCCGCTTTCGTCTGGAAGACCGTTTCCGACCAGTTCGGCAAGTATTCCTTTGTCAAGGTGCTCTCCGGTGAGATCACCTCCGACACCACCCTGGTCAACGCCCGCACCGGCGAGACCGAGAAGCTGGGTCGTCTGTACGCCATGTGCGGCAAGAAGAACACCGAGGTCAAGGTGCTCTCCTGCGGCGACATCGGTGCCATCGGCAAGATGGATAAGGTCAAGACCGGCGATACCCTGTGCGATCCCAGAAAGGTGGTCAGCCTGAAGCAGATCCCATATGCCGAGCCCTGCTACTCCATGGCCATCGCGCCGAAGATTCGCGGTCAGGAAGAGAAGGTTGGCACCGGCCTGAACCGGCTGAACGAAGAAGATCCCTCCTTCACTACCTATATGAACCCCGAAACCAAGCAGCTGGTGATCTCCGGTGCCGGTGACCAGCAGCTGGACGTGCTGGTTTCCAAGCTGAAGACCCGCTTTGGTGTGGATGCCGTTCTGAGTCCCGCCAAGGTTGCCTACCGGGAGCGGATCAAGAAGAAGGTGGAAGCCCACGGCCGTCACAAGAAGCAGACCGGCGGCAGCGGTCAGTTCGGCGATGTGTGGATCCGCTTCGAGCCCCAGGATGAGCAGGACGATATGATCTTCGCAGAAGAGGTCTTCGGCGGCTCCGTGCCCAGAAACTTCTATCCCGCCGTGGAAAAGGGCATCCAGGAAGCCGTTCAGAAGGGTCCTCTGGCAGGCTATCCCATGGTCGGTCTGAAGGCTGTTCTGTACGATGGCTCCTATCACCCCGTTGACTCCAACGAAATGGCCTTTAAGATGGCCGCCATCCTTGCCTTCAAGGAGGCCATGCCCAACGCCATGCCCACTCTGCTGGAGCCCATCGGTTCTTTGGCAGTCACCATTCCCGACAGCTACATGGGCGACGTCATCGGCGATCTGAACAAGCGCCGGGGCCGCGTCATGGGCATGAATCCCGCCGGTGACGGCAATACCGTGGTGGAAGCCGAGGTTCCCATGGCCGAGATGAGCAGCTACGCCATCGACCTGCGGGCCATGACCCAGGCCAGAGGCTCCTTCTCCCTGAAGTTCGAGCGCTACGAGGAAGTGCCCAAGGCGAACCAGGCGAAGATCATCGCCGACGCCAAGGCCAACGAAGAGTAATTTCAAATACCGCCCGGAGCTGTGAAAGCAGCTCCGGGTTTTATTGCGGATCTCATAATCAGCAAATTGGAATTTGTCGCTCCCTTGCCTCCCTCTTTGAGGGAGGTGGCCGAGCTTGCGAGGTCGGAGGGAGTGT